>JAFLCM010000298.1 GCA_017303565.1 Planctomycetota bacterium | reverse complement strand
AAAGGCACGGCTCCCGGTGGCACGGGTCTCCGACCCGTGCTGACCACGGCCTGCGTACTTCCGTTCCGCTTGCAACCGAGTGCCAACCCGGCGCCCCAGCCGACCCCGGTCAGAGACCGGGGCCACCCAAAGGCACGGCTCCCGGTGGCACGGGTCTCCGACCCGTGCTGACCACGGCCTGCGTACTTCCGTTCCGCTTGCAACCGAGTGCCAACCCGGCGCCCCAGCCGACCCCGGTCAGAGACCGGGGCCACCAGAAACGCGCTTCCCCACCTCGCTCAACGCCACGTCCTTGAACTCCTCGCGCGTGTCGAGGTTCTTCAGCGTGCCTTTTTCCCCGTCCTCGATGATCAGCGCGAACCGCGCGTGGCAGGCCGTCGCGTCGCCCAGCAGCTTGCCGATGTTCTTCGTGGTCTTGTACGACCGCCGCGCGTGCAGGGGCGCCACGTCGTACCGCTCAAGGCTCCACGGCTTGCAGCCGCCCTGGCGGTACGTTTCAGACTCCACGCCGCGCCGCAGCGCCGCCACCGTCGGGACCACCTGAGCCTGCGCCTCGTCCTTCTCGTTGGCCACGACGAACACGTCGCACCGCACCGGCAAGGGCCGCGAGCACGCTTCCAACAGGTCGCGCCCCTCGGGCATCAGTTTGCGGTCGTCGAGCAGGTTGGTCAGCACGACATCGCCCATCCCGAAGCCCACGGCGGGCGTCGGCGGACCGCCGAAGAGCTCGATCAGCTTGTCGTACCGCCCGCCGCCAGCGACGGCCCGCTCGCCCTCGGCGATGAGTTCGAAGACCGTGCCGGTGTAGTAGGCGAGGCCGCGGACGATTGACGCGGTACCTTTCACGGATCTCGATGAGTGCTGGAACTGGAGCATCGCATCCTGAAAGGGCTTCAGACCGCGCTCAAAGAACGAGAAAAATCGGTCTGAGATACTTCGCCAATCACTCAGCAAAGGTGAAGTAGACGCGTCGATTACGTGCTTGTGCGTTGTGGTGGTCAGATCCACTGCCGGATGCGACAATCCGGTAGGCGAGAACACCAAGATGAGTCCCTCCGGCATCCCGATTGCTCGGGCTTCTTCAACAAACCTTGGCCCAAGCTTCTCCGCCTTGTCCAACACGTGATAGATCGCGTCTCGATTCTCGATTGGGACATTGCCCTCAGAAAGCAGGCGTTCGATCACCGTGCGATCGCTCACTGAAAGCGTGCAGACGCCTTCCGATACTCCACAATCGATTAGGCACTCGATTGACAATCCCGCAGTCTCGGCATCGGCGACAACCGAGTTGTCGCCCAGCGTGTCCGCATTCCACTGCCAAAACTCCCGCAGCCGCCCGCGTTGCGGCCTCTCCGCCCGGAAGAAGTTGCTCACGCAGAACCACTTGGTCGGCTGCGGCAACTGCCGCGCCCGTGCCGCGTACATCCGCGCCAGGGTCGGCGTGAACTCGGGCCGCAGCGCAAACGGCGGCGGGCCGCCCGCCTGCACCTGCTTCGTGTCGTTCGGGTCCTTCCCGCTGTACGCCCCGAACAGCTCGTTCAGGATCCCCTCGCCGCTCTTGACCGTGTACAGGTCGGAGTCCTCGAAGGTCGGCCCGTCGATCTCCTCGAACCCGTGCCGCAGCGACACCCGGCGCCAGGTGTCGATGATGTACCGACGCCGCAGCAGGTCCGCCGGGTAGAAGTCCCGCGTGCCCTTGGGGGCCTGGAACGACCGCGCCGCGGCGGGCCGCCCCTCCGAGCCGCGTTTCGGCGCGTTGGCGCGGCTCTCCGAGCCGCGATCCCCCGTTCCCGGCGGGTTGGAAGGCGAACTCGGACTGGCAGGGCCGGCGGCGTCGGACATGGGGTCAAGGGTAGGGGGGTGAGGCTTGGGTCTTGGGTCTTGAGTCTTGGTCGGGTGGGAACGCAGCCGCGGAGCGAGTTGAATCATGCAGATGCACCCCCAAGCCCCAAGCCCCAAGCCCCAAGCCCCACCCCTCCCCGGTTATCCGGACTCGCCAGGAACTTCATGGTGTGATAGCCTCAAGGCCCGACAACACGGGACCGATAGGTTGAAGTGGCCCTGACGCCGATCGTTAAGGTTCGTGACGCACGGCGCCCTTTCACCCCCGGAGCTGGACATGGAAGTCCCCGCTCGTGAGCGTCGTCGACATCCCCGCTTCGTCCTTCCCTCGATGTACACGAGCGTGGCCCTGCGCCCCCTCGACCGGGAGAAGTTCCAGTGGGAAGGTCACGCCTACGACATTTCCGAAGGCGGCATGCGGTTCGAGATCGACCACCCGATCGAGCCCGGCACGCCGGTGGCGGTCCGCATCCAGTTGCCCGGCGCGGGCACGCTGAGGATCGCCGAACGCCGACCCGTCTACGCCTTCGCCAACGTCGTCTGGCTCGAAGAGGACGACGTCGACCAGCCCGGCCCCGTCCGCATGGCCTGCGTTTTCAGCCGCTTCCTGCAGCCCGGCGACAAAGAGCGCCTGCTCAAGCGCCTCCGCAGCGGCCGCTTCAGCCTCGCGGCCTGATCACTTCCACAGCCCCAGCAATCGCTCCACGCCCCCCTCGGGCGTCGTGATCCCTTCAACCACCTGCCCCGCCAGCGCCCGGTACACCGGATCGCGCCGGGCGAACACCTCCTCGATCTCATCGAGCGGGTTTTTCCCCGTCAGGCTGGGTCGGTTCGCGCCCACGCCGCGCTGAGACAGCCGTTCCCGCAGTTCCGCCGGCGAGCATCGCAGGTAGACCAGCACGCACCCTGAGTTTTTCGCCAGTTCCGCCGCTCCCGGCGCGGTGGGGGTGCCGCCGCCGAGCGCGATCACGCCCGCCGGCTCCGCCAGCGCCGCCCGCAGGGCCTCCACTTCCGCCGCCCGGAACGCCGATTCGCCCCGCGCTTCCCACGCCGCCGCGACCGAGGCGAACCCCATGATCACCGGCGTGCGATCGTCCAGATCGACAAACCCCCGCCCCGCCCGCGCCGCGACCAGCCTTCCCAATGTTGATTTCCCGCTCCCCCGCAGCCCCATCAGCACCAGGTGCCGCGCCGCCAGACCCGCGTTCACGAGGTCCTCAGCAGCACTTCGACATGGGCGACCTTGATCCCCAGGCGCTCCTGCACCCGGTCGAGGGCCGCCCGCGGGATGGCGCGGAGGATCTCATCGCCCACCTCCGGCGGCACGTCCATCAGCCGCCCGTCCGTCGTCACCACGTGAAGATGGTCGGACACGTCGGCGTCGTACCGCGCCCCGCCGCTGCTGTTGATCTTCCGGCACAGCCCGGCGTCCGTGAACGCCTCCAGCGTGTTGTACACCGTCGCCAGGCTCGTCCCGGGCGACCGTTCCGCGACCATGCGGTGCAACTGCTCGGCGGTGGGGTGACACTTGCACGCCGCGAGCGTCTCATAGAGTTCCACCCGCTGGCGCGTGCAACGCAGCGTGTGCTTCTCGAAGAGTTCGCGGGTGTCGAGCATCGGCTCAACTGTTGGCGCGTGGCCCGCGAGGATCAAGCACGCCGACGCGGAAACGCCCGCGAACCCCCGCGAACCGCCGCAAACTCGCCGCTTTCCGACCACCCGCGACCCTCGTCACAGTTCGCTGTCGCTCATGTCGACGGCGGGCGGCGCGGTCATGTCCTCGTCAGCGATCTGTTCGGTGCCGATCAGATCGGGCCGGTCCTCCGGGCGGAACACCATCTTGTGGTGCGGGATGCCTGCCTCGGTGAAGCCTGCGCCCTCGACCGACCACCCCAGCCGCTCGTAGAAGCCGATCGCCTTGTCCTGCGCGTGGCAGAACAGGCCGGCCAGACCGAGCTCGCCGAAGGCCCGCTGCTCGAGCGCGGTCAGCAGCATCTGGCCCACGCCCTCGCCCTGGCGCTGCGGATCGACGCACATCTGCGTGAGGCGTCCGCTGGCGTTGGGGCCTTCCGGGCGCAGGCACACGTTGCCGATGACGCGGTCGCCGGTGGGGTGCTTGATGATCGCGACGAAGTGCTCGAGGCGGTCCTCGAACCCCGGGTACTCGCGCAGGAACCGCTCCATCGTGTAACCGAGTGGCTGCAGCAGCACCCGCTCGCGCAGGTCGACCGCCTGCGGGTACAGGGGGTCGGTGTTCGAGATGCGGCGCACGCGGAGCATGGCGGTAGTGTCGGCGATTTTCCCATCGGAGCGTAGCACGAACACCGTGTTTTCGGCGGGTCGAGACGCCCCGATCCGCGAATCGCC
>JAFLCM010000297.1 GCA_017303565.1 Planctomycetota bacterium | reverse complement strand
AGGCTCCGGGAGAGCCAGACCACGGATCCGGTCACCGGCTCGGCAGCGGTCGGGGAGGCCGATGCGGCTCGCCGCCTTGGGCGCGAGGTTCGCTCCCCTATCGAGGACTTCCACCTCAGCGACTCAATCCGCGAGATCGTGGCGGCGCTGCCCCCAGATCTCGCCGACTTGTGCCGTGCGCTCCAGGAAGACTCCGCAGTCTCGACCGCTCGCGGCCTGGGCATCTCCCGCCGCCAGCTTCGCAATCGCATCGCCGAGCTCCGCGTGCGATTTGCCGCCGCGGGCTTCGAGACGTTTTGACCAAAGCGGACAGCGGCTCTGCTGACGGCGTATGTAGCCGGGGAGCAGCACCCCAGTGTGCAGCGAGGAGTTCACCATGACCACCGGCGTGTACCGCTTCACCCTCGACAAGGACATCGCCCTCACCGACGCGGAAGCCACGCTGCACTTGGCGATGATCGCCGCCGAGGGGCTCTTCGGCAACGCGATCGTCCGCATGGACGTGAGCTTCACGGCGGATCAGGACGGCCGAAGCCTGACCGTCGACGGCACCACGCCGGTGGGTGCAGCGGTTGTCCGCATGTTCACCTCGCTGATGCTCCGCGAGTTCGGCGAGGACGCCTTCACCGTTCGGCGCGTGAAGGCGTCCTCAACCGAGCCCACGGCGGCCGCCGCGTGACCGCACCACTTCCGCTCGTCCGCCTCGGACAAGGCGCGTTCACCCGCGAGATCTGGCCCCACGACCTCGATCCCATGTTCCGCAATCACGGAGATCCCATGCCCACAACCGCACCCGCAACCCCCCACACCCTCATGAACCAAATCAGCAAGGGCCGCAAGGCCCGCCCCCGCCGCGTGATGCTGTACGGCACTCACGGCATCGGCAAGAGCACCTTCGGCGCGATGGCCGAAAAGCCCATCTTTGTTCCCACCGAAGACGGACTGGCCGACATCGACTGCGAGTCGTTCCCGCTGGCCCGCAGCCTCGGCGAGGTGATGGCGGCGCTCGAGTCCCTGTACTCGGGTGACCACGACTACCGCACTGTCGTCATCGACAGCCTTGATTGGCTCGAGCGCCTCATCTGGGGCGAGGTCTGTGCCGACGAGAGCGTCGAGAACATCGAGAAAATTGGTTACGCGAAGGGCTTTGCCTTCGCAGTCGACAAGTGGCGTGCGGTACTCGGCGCGCTCGATGCGCTCCGCAGCGATCGCGGCATGACGGTGGTCCTCATCGCCCACGCCAAAATCGAGAAGTTCGAGAACCCCGAGACCGTGCCGTACGACCGCTACTCGCCGCGCCTGCACAAGCTCGCGTCGGCGCTGGTGCAGGAGTGGGCCGACGAGGTGCTCTTCGCCACATACAAGGTCCACACCATCAAGGTTGACGAGGGGTTCAACAAGGCCAAGCACAACGGCGTTTCCACCGGCGAGCGGATCATCCGCACCGTCGAGCGCCCGGCGCACGTCGCCAAGAACCGCTTGGGTCTGCCCGAAGAGATCCCGCTGGACTACCGCGTCTTCGCGGCGCTCGTTCGCGGCGAGGACCCCTCCGCCGCCGTCGCCACACCTGCCCCCACCACCGACAACACCGCTGCGGTCTGAGCGCCGTTGTCGTTGTCCATCCGTCATCCGTCCATCACCAATCGCAAAGGAACTGACTCATGGCCACGCTGAACAACTTTGATGCCAACCAGGTTGACCCGTCCGTCGCGCTCGATCCGCTCCCGGCGGGCAAGTACCTCGCCGTTGTCTCTGAGTCGGAGCTCAAGCCGACCAAGACCGGCGGCGGCAAGTACCTGCAGCTGACCTTCCAGATCATCGACGGCGAGTTCAAGGGCCGCCTGGTCTGGGCCCGCCTCAACCTCGAGAACAAGAGCGAGATGACCGTCAAGATCGCTCGCGGCGAGCTCTCGGCTATCTGCCGCGCCATTGGCGTGATGCAGCCGAAAGACTCGGTCGAGCTCCACAACGTGCCGCTGGAGATCAATGTCGGGCTGAAGAAGCGCGACGACAACGGCGAGTTCACCAACGTCATCAAGGGCTACGCCAAGAAGGGCGGTGCGGGCGCGCCGGTGAGCGGCCGCGCTCCCGTCGGCGTCGGCCCGGGGAGCACGCCGCCCTGGAAGCGCTGACCCCCCCAAGTCCATCTGGTCGTGTCCTCGAGCTCCCGTACCCGCCCAGTGTCAATCACATCTGGCGGCGGATGGGCTCCAGGACCGTGCTGAGCCGCGAGGGTCGGCGCTACCGCGCGAGCGTGTGCGCCGCCCTCGCGGCGAGGCGGGTCGTTCGGGTGGACGGTCGGCTGGAGGTGCGTGTCACCGTCTGCCCGCCGGACAACCGCCGGCGCGACTTGGACAACGTGCAGAAGGCGCTGCTCGACGCGCTGGCGAAGGGCGGGGCGTACCGCGACGACTCGCAGATCGATCGGTTGGTTGTTGAACGCGGCCCGGTGATGCCGGGCGGCAAAGTGCTGGTGGAGATCACGCAACTCAACCCCCGCAACCCATGAACCTCCGTCCCTACCAATCCGAAGCCGTCGCCGCAGTGTACGAGCACCTGCGGACCCGCGACGACAACCCGTGCGTGGTCATTCCCACGGGCGGGGGCAAGACGCCGGTGATCGCGACGATCTGCCGCGACGCCGTCGGCCACTGGGGCGGCCGCGTCGTGCTGTTGGCGCACGTGAAGGAACTCCTTGAGCAGGCAGCCGACAAGCTCCGCGTCATCTCGCCCGACGTGCAGATGGGCATCTACTCGGCGGGCCTGAAGCGCAAGGACCTGGGCTACGCGGTCACGGTCGCGGGTATCCAGAGCATCTGGAAGAAGGCGTGCGACCTCGGCCCCGTCGATCTCATCATCGTCGACGAGGCGCACATGGTCCCCGCCGAGGACGACGGGATGTACCGCCAGTTCATCGCCGACGCCAAGGTGGTGAACCCAAACGTCCGCATCATCGGGCTGACCGCCACGCCGTACCGCCTCAAGTCGGGCGCGATCTGCGCCCCCGAGAACATCCTCAACCACGTCTGCTACGAGGTCGGGGTCCGCGAGTTGATCGTGCAGGGCTTCCTGTCGCCGCTCAAGACCAAGGCGGGGTTGCAGAAGATCAGCACCGACGACCTGCACGTCCGCGCCGGCGAGTTCGTCGCCAGCGAGGTCGAGGACCTTATGGACAAGGAGGGGCTCGTTGAGGGCGCGTGCGCGGAGATCGCGCAGCACACCAAGGACCGCAGCGCCACGCTGATCTTCTCCTCGGGCATCCGCCACGGGCAGCACATCGTCGATGTGCTCAAGACCAAACACGGCATCGAGTGCGGATTCGTGACCGGCGACACCCCCGACGGCGTGCGTGCGGCAATCCTCGGCCGCTTCCGTTCGGGCGAGCTCAAGTACCTGTGCAACGTGAACGTGCTGACGACCGGCTTCGACGCCCCGCACATCGACTGCGTGGCGCTGGTGCGGCCGACCATGTCGCCGGGCCTCTACTACCAGATGGTGGGCCGGGGCTTCCGGCTCCACCCGGGGAAGACCGACTGCCTCGTTCTGGACTTCGGCGGCAACGTGCTGCGTCACGGTCCGGTCGACGCGATCCGCATCGCCACTGATGATCGCGGCGACGGCGAAGCGCCGGCGAAGGAGTGCCCCAACTGCCAGGCGCTCATCGCGGCGGGATACCAGACCTGCCCGCAGTGTGGCCACCAGTTCCCCGAGCCCAACCGCCAACAGCACGAGGCGAAGGCCAGCACCGAGGGCATCCTCAGCGGCCAGACTACGCGCGAGGAGCACCGCGTCAGCGAGACCACGTACCACGTGCACTACAAGCGCAGCGACCCCTCCGCGCCGCTGACCATGCGGGTCGAATATCGCGTCGGCTTCAACCGCTACTTCCGCGAGTGGGTCTGCTTCGACCATACCGGATACGCGCGGACCAAGGCCGAGGCCTGGTGGCGGGCTCGCTCGGTCGAGCCGGTGCCCGGCGGTACGGAGGAGGCGGTCGAGATGGCGAAGGCCGGGGCGCTCGCCCCAACGCTCTCGATCACCGTCGAGAAGAAGGCCGGCGACCAGTTCGAGCGCGTCACGCAGCACGTGCTCGGCGATAAGCCCCCGCGCCTTGACAGCGAAGAAGGCCTGCCGGACCGGCCGCCGGAGCCCGCGGGCATGACGTACGGCATCCCCGAAGACGAAATCCCCTTCTGAACAAGGAGTACCGCATG
>JAFLCM010000296.1 GCA_017303565.1 Planctomycetota bacterium | reverse complement strand
GGCGTCCTCGGTCCGCTCCCCCACCACCACCAGGAGCGTGTGCTCCAGCCGGGCCCGCTTCATGATCTCGCGCACCGAGCCGCTGAAGATCAGGTTGCCCTTCTCGATGATGCCCACCACGTTGCAGATCTCCGCCAGTTCCGGCAGGATGTGGCTGGAGATGATGATGGTCTTGCCCATGCGCTTGAGCTCCTTCAGGAGTTCGCGCATCTCGATGCGGGCCCGCGGGTCAAGCCCCGACGCCGGCTCGTCCATCAGGAGCACCTTCGGGTCGTGCAGCAGCACCCGGGCGACGCTCAGGCGCTGCTGCATGCCCCGCGACAGGCTGTTCACCTCCGCGCTCGCCTTGTACGAAAGGTCCGTGAGTTCCAGCACGTCCTTCACCACCTGGGCCCGCTTCGAACCGTGGATGCCGTAGGTCGCGGCGAAAAACTCGAGGTACTCGGTGACGACCATGTCCTCGTACGCGCCCATGAAGTCGGGCACGTAGCCGATGATCGGGCGGATCTGGCGGTTCTGGTACCCGACGGTCAGCCCGTTGATCATCGCCTGGCCGCGGGTGGGCTTCAGCAGCGTGGCGAGGATCTTGATGGTGGTCGTCTTGCCCGCCCCGTTGGGCCCGATGAACCCGAAGCAGTCCCCCTCCTGGATCGTCAGGTTCAGGTTGTTGAGCGCGACGAGTTCGCCGTACTCCTTGCACAGGTTGATCGTCTCGATCATCGCGGGCATGCGGGGGTGCTCGGTGAAAAGGAGGCGGCGGGTCAGCGCGACTCAAGCGGGAACGGGTCGTTCTCGGAGCGCGGACGCGAGAAGCCGAAGCGGGCAGGCGCGGAGGGCAAAGGGTAGACCCAGCGGACCACGGTGCGCCCCTCGCTCGGGCACGCGGCCCCCTCGACCGTCAGAGGCACGGGCGTCGGGGCCCGCTCCACCTGCCCGATGATGATCAGGCAGGGCTGGGTGAACCACTTTGAGAGGTCCAGCCCGTGCGCGGCCTGACGCCGCACCGCCGCCAAGCGCCGCCCCGTCTTGGGGAAGCCCTCGTTCCACTCCGGCTGGGGCAGCATCGCGTACAACGACGCCATCATGTGGTAGTCCGGCGCGCGCCCGTCCACCCCCGCCGGCACCGAGGTCCCAAAGCCCAGCGCGTCGGTCTGAGGCACGAGGTTGAACGCGAACTGCTCGAACCTCGGATTGTCCCGGAACGCGAGCGTCGAGAGGTCCAGTTCCGTCCCCGGCTCCCAGATGCCCGACAGCGACCACGCGTACGCCGCCGAGGGCATGATCCCCGTGGTCTTCGTGCGGGCCTCCACCGCCTCGCGGGACTCGGGCGACTGGGTGTCCACCAGGATCACCTTGACGTGCTGCATCGCCCCCGGCAGCGCGTGGGCGAGCTTGCCCCCAAGTTCGAGCGCCGCCCCGCGCCGGATCAGCCTCGGGGCCCACTCCGCAGACACCGGCGACGGCGTGCTCCAACTCGGCCCGCCCATCCAGTCGCCCACGAACTGGCGGATCGTCGCCCGCGCCGGCACCCGGGCTACGTGCAGTTTCCGCGTGTCCACGCTGTAGCCCCGCGCATCGGGGAACGGCTCCGGGCGGTCGTTGCCGATCGGCTCCGACCACCCGCCCAGCACCTGCTTCCACTGCTTGTCGCCGTCGGGTCGCCCGATCGACACGGTCCGGTCGCCGTAGTCGGGCAACAGGATGCTGGTCCAGACCCGCGCGCTCTGCACCGGCTGGCCGTAGACGTGCGTCAGGTAGGTGAGGTGCTGGGCCTCGGTGACCCGCGGGCGCATCGCGGTGGCGCCGGCCCAGGCCACACCCGTGAACGCCAGCGTCGCGAGCGAGAACGCCGCCCACGCGTGGTGGACCCGCTTCTTCAGTTTCAGGAGCGCGAAGCCCCCCGGGCCCGCGATGAACCAATACGCCGCGAACACCCCCAGCCCCATCAGCACCCCGACGCCCGCGGCCCGCTGCTTGGCGATCTCCGCGCCCACGTACCCGTCGGCGTACACCGCCGCCCCGAACCCGAAGCCGCCGGTGTTCACGAGGTCCTTCGCCGCTTCGCCCTGAGGGATGTCGAAGCGCCGGCCCAGCACCCGGTGCCAGAAGTGGTCCGCCGACAGCACGCCCGCCGCGAGGCGGCCCGCGGTCAGGTCCAGCCCGATGACGGTCACCGCGCCGGTGCCGACAAGACGCCGCACCACCACGCACCCGTGAGGCCCGGACAGAATCTCGCTTGCCTCCAAAGGCGTCACGCCCGGCAGCGGCTCGAACGACTGCACCACGGACTTTGCGGGCAGCGGGTTCTCCGGCTCAGGCCCAGCGGCCAGCAGCGCCCGGTAGGGCTCCAGCGACTGGTCCTCGTTCCGCGAGACCTTCACGCTCGGCATGAGGTCCGACAGCGGCGAGGAGGGATTGAACCACGACGACCCGACCGGCGGCAAGACCACCACGAGGTGCCCGCCCCGGTGCACCCACTCGCGGAGCGCTTGGCGGCGGCTCTCTTCCATCAGTTCCGGGTCGCCCTCGGTCCACACGATCGCCTCGTACGGCGCCAGACCCACCCACGCGTCGGGCAGGTTCTCAGGCGTCAGCCCCGTCACCACCACCGACGGCTCCTGCGCCGTCGGCAGCGTGCCGCTGGCCACCCGCAACTCGTACTGCTCAAGCCGGAGCGACCGCCTCCCGATCACACCGATCAGGCAGTGCTGCGGCTCGCTCATCACCCGCCGCGCCCCGATCCGGGCGTACGCCAGTTGCGCGCCGACCGGGATCACGCCCTCGTCGGCGCGGGGCGCCGACGCCGACGGGTCAAGCTCATGCACCGTGACGGTGAGCACCGACCCGCCCTGGAACTGCTTTGGCACACGGAAGTAGAGCCACGCCCTCACTCGGGAAGCCTGGCTGAGCGCCAGCGTGCGGGTCACGTACTGCGTGTCGCCGTCGTCGTCCTTAATCGCCAGCCTGACCGCCACGTTTCGGGCCGCGGGCGCGGAAGGGTCGGACAGCACAAGGCTCACCCCGGCCCAGTCGCCCTCCCGGACGATGTCTCCGACGCCGAACGCCTCAACCTCGACCGGGATCGCCTGCTCGGGCTCGGGCCGGTCCGATTGCACGGTCCCCGAGGCCGTGACCTCGACGGCGGCTCCTCCCTCGGCCGGGGCGGGCTGATCCGTCGATCCCGGGGTCGGCGCCTCGGTCTGCGACACCGCCGGGGGCGCGAACCCGAGGAGCACCATCGCCGCGATGACCGTCCATGCCGCGGCCTGGGCCGCCCGTTTCCACAGCGCCATACGCCCGATTATACGGACGGCTCCCGAACCGGTTCTGAGACAGGTTGGACCCCTTGAGGCGCGTCCCCGCCCGCCCGATGGCAACGGTCATGCCAGCGGACCTGACAGGGCTATGGGTGGCGGTGCTGGGCGGCGGGGCCGCCGTCTTTGCCATGCTGTATGCCCTCGCCGCCCGACTGGGCTGGGAGATCGAACTGGACAAGCTCCGCACCGAGGCCCGGGCGCTGCGGAGCCAGTACGAAGAGCGCATCAAGATGATCCGCGCCATGGGCGGTCACCTCGACGAGAACGAGTAGCGCCCGGCCTGGCCCGCGCGGATGTCCCCGGCTTTGCGACCGATTCTGGCCGATCCCGGCATCGCGGCACGCCGGGCCCACCGACCGCGTTACCTTCCAATCAGCCCCGCTCCCACAACGCAACAAGGCGCCGCTAGGAGTCGGGCGCCCCAGACCCGCACACTCTCCATCGAGAGGAACCCATGCGTCCCGGAACCGTTCTCGGCGTGATTCTCTCCCTCGTCATCGGCGGTGTCGCCCTCGCTCAGAACGGCGCCCGCGTCTCGCCCGACGGGCTTTGGACGCTCATCGACAACGCCCCCGCCGAGCGCGCCGGGGCCGAGGCGTGGGTCCGCCCCCCCTTGGCGCAGCACCTGATGCTTGACGCCCCGGCGATGCAGCGCACGCTGGAGGCCGCGCCGTACGAGTTCACCCAGCGGGCGATCACCACGCCGCTGATCCTGGCGCTGCCGATGCCCGACGGCACGTTCACACGCTTCAGCGTCGTGGAGACCGGGGTGATGGCGCCGGAACTGGCCGCGGCGTTCCCGCAGATCAAGGCGTACGCGGGGCAGGGGATTGACGACCCAGCCGCGACGGTGCGGCTGGACTTCTCGCCTCTCGGCTTCAGCGCGATGGTGCGCTGCACAAACTCC
>JAFLCM010000295.1 GCA_017303565.1 Planctomycetota bacterium | reverse complement strand
GGCCTCCAGTTCCCGTGTCGATGTGGCGCCTAAAGTTCGCATGACGTACGGGTAGTATCCGTACAAAAACCAATCAGTCAAGCCCGTTCATCCAAAAACAACGCCACCCGCCCCGCGTTTACGATCGCCCCGATGAAGCGCCAGCCCCTCGCCCTGCACTGGAAGGTCCTGATCGCCCTCGCTCTGGGCCTGGTCGCCGGCACGCTGGTCCACCAGTTCTGGACCCCCTCGGTGTGGGCGTCCTTGGGTGTTTCAGACCCCGCCGCCTTCCTCGCCTTCAAGCCCAGCGACGCGAACGCCGGCGCGGGGCTGCCCGCTCAAGCCGCCCGCTTCCTTGGCGACGCAAACGAGTTCGTCGGCCAACTCTTCCTCCGCCTGCTCCGGTTCATCGCGGTGCCCGTTGTCATCTTCAGCCTCATCATCGCCGTCGCGGGCGTCGGCGACGTCCGAACCATCGGGCGCATCGGCGGCAAGACGCTGCTGTGCTTCGGCGCCACCCTCATCGTCGCGGTCGTCATCGCCGTGGCCCTGGGCTGGACCGTCAAGCCCGGCTCGTTCGTCACAGACGAGGCCCGCGACCGCATCATCGCCCAATACGCCGGCGAGTCCGCCCAGCGCGTCCAGACCGCCCACCAACTCAAGGACGAGGGCGTCTTCGCCTACCTCCTCGGCATCGTCCCCACCAACCCCTTCAACGCCATCGCCAACGCCCAGATGCTGCAGGTGGTCGCCTCGGCGTTCCTCATCGGCATCGGCCTCACCATGCTCCCGCGCGAGCGCTCCGGCCCCGTCATCGCCTTCTGCGAGGGCCTCGCCGAGGCCGTCATGCAACTGGTCCGCGTCTTCATGCTCGCCGCGCCCGTCGCGGTCTTCTGCCTCATCGCCCAGTTCGTCTCCGTCGTCGGCGTCGGTGCGCTCCAGAGCGTCCTCGCTTACTGCCTGTGCGTCGTCGGCGGCCTCGGCATCGTCCTGCTCGTCGAGTACCCGCTGCTCATGTGGCTCCTCACCCCCCGCGCCAACAAGATGACCTTCGGCCGCTTCTTCCGCGGCATGGCCCCCGCGGCGACCCTCGCCTTCAGCAGCAGTTCCTCCAGCGCCACCCTGCCCGTCACCATCCAGTGCGCCCGCGACCGCCTGAAAGTCCCCTCGGAGATCGTCAACTTCGTCTGCCCCATGGGCACCACCCTCAACATGGACGGCACCGCCCTCTACCAGGTCATCAGCGTGCTGTTCCTCGCCCAGCTCTACGGCATCGACCTCACCCTCGCCCAGCACCTGACCGTCGGCGTGATGGCCGCCGTGGTCGCCGTCGGAACCCCCGGCCTGCCCGGCGCGAGCGTGGTGATGATGGCCATCGTCCTCGAATCCGTCGGCGTGCCCACCGAGGGCGTCGCCATCGTCCTCGCGGTCGACCGCGTGCTCGACATGTGCCGGACCATCGTGAACGTCGCGGGAGACGCCGTCGCCTGCGTCGTCGTCGCCGGCAGCGAGGGGACGCTGGGCAAGGATGAACCCGCCTGACCCGCCGCGAGGGGCCTCAGCCCACCGGCGGCGCCCCCTCCGTCCGCGCCTGCATCTCGAACGCCAGCAAATCCGAGTACGACGTCGCGATCAGTTCGCCCGTCGCCGGCGCGAAGTGCTCCCGCACCTTCGCGATCGCCTCGTGGCACGCCCCCAGGTGCTGCGACGGCGTGACCAGCGCCTCGCCCTCCATGAAGTTGCCGAGGTTGTCCACCTGATCCAGATGGATCCGCACACCGCCGTACATCCACAGGTCACGCGTCTTGCTGACGACAAGCCACACCGGCAGGTCCCGCGCTCCGAACCGCGAACGTGCCTCATCCTCCGAGTAGATCGTGAAGTGGCTCAGTTTCGGGCGTGACCGGTTCAGCCGGTGGTAGAAGATGTACTCCGTCGGCTCCCCCTCGCACTCGCGCTTCTTCAGCCGACCATCCGGCACCTTGTAGTACGTGTCCACCTGGCGCAGCGTCGCCACCCGCCGCGCGCCGATCTTTCCCGCGATCAGCCGCGCCAGCCCCGGGTCCCGAAGTTCGCACTTGAACTCGACGTTCTGCATAAGCCCTCTGAAACAAGCCATCAACCCCCAAGACCCAAGTCCGCTCTTCTATCGGCCCGATCCCGCCGCCGGTCTCACCCGCCCGCCTCCTTGTCCTCGTCCGCCAGCGCCTTCACGAGCGCCGCCTCGTCCCACACCTCGACGCCCAGTTCGCGGGCCTTCTCCAGTTTGCTCCCCGCCGACTCCCCCGCGATCACCAGGTGCGTCTTCTTCGACACGCTGCCCGACACCTTCGCGCCCAGCGACTCGAGTTTCTCCGTCAGCGTCTCGCGGTCGAACGACGCCAGCGTTCCAGTCAGCACCACGGTCTTGCCCGCGAACACGGAGCCCGTGGAATCCGAGGTGGCGCGGCCCTCCGAGCCGCGTCTCTGGGCCGCCTCATACTCCAGCGAATCCAGCCGCACCCCGAGTTGCTCCAGGTCACGGAACATCCGCTCCGCCGCCTCGCTCAGGAGGTACCGCGCCACCACCGGCGCCGTGTCCTTCCCGAGGCCCGTCTCGGGGCGTTCGCCGGTCTCCGCCGCGAACCCGAGTTCCGCCGCCTCGGTCTTGTTCAGGCTCTTGGGGCGCAAGAGCCGCTCGTCCCGCGCCGCCCCGCGGAGCGCCGCCACGCTCGGGAACCGCTGCGCCAGCAGTTTCCCCGTCGCCGTCCCCACGTGCCTGATCCCCAGGCTCCCCAGCAGCCGCGCCATCCCGCGACCCTTCGCCTTCTCGATCCCCTCCAAGAGGTTCTCGACCTTCTTCTCGCCCATCCGTTCCAGCCCCAGCAGCGCCGCCCTGTGCTCCGGCAGCCGGAAGATGTCCGCGAACGACTCCAGCGGGATGCCCGACCCCGCGCGGATGACGTCGATCGTCTTCTCCCCCAGCCCCTCGATATCCATCTGCTTCCGACCCGTGAACCAGATGAGTTTCTCCCGCACCTGCGCCGGGCACTCGGGGTTCACGCAGCGACGCGTCGTCTCCAGCGCGGGGTCCTGTTCCGCTTCCGGCGGCTCAACCTCGATCTCGCCGCGGCACGCCGGGCAGTGATCGGGCGGCTCGTACGCCTTCGTGCCCTTCGGCCGCTTCTCCACCACAGACTCGATCACCTGCGGGATGATCTCCCCCGCTTTTTCCACGATCACCGTGTCGCCCTCGCGCAGCCCCTTCTGCCGCACCATCCCGAAGTTGTGCAAGGTCGCGTGCCGCACCGTCGTCCCCGCGAGAAACACCGGCGCCAGCGTCGCCCGTGGCGTGATCTTCCCCGTCTTGCCCACTTGCGCTTCGATCTTCTCGAGCACCGTCTCTTTCCGCTCCGCCGGGTACTTGAACGCGATCACCCAGCGCGGGCTTTTGCTGGTCGTTCCCAGCCGCGCCTGCAGCGCGAAGTCATCGACCCTGACCACCATCCCGTCCACCGCGTACGCCTTCTCGTCGCGCACCTTCCCGAACCGTTCGATCGCCGCCAGCACCTCCTCGGCCCCGCGGCACAGCGTCACCTCGTTCACCGGGAAGCCCAGCCCCCGGCACGAGTCCAAGAACGCCGAGTGCGAACCCGCGAACCCCGCCGGCTCCACCTCGCCCCTGCCGTGCGCCACGAACCCCAGCCGGCGCTTCGCCACCTCCCGCGAATCGACCTGCTTCAGCGTCCCGGCGCACGCGTTCCGCGGGTTGGCAAACAGGTCCTCGCCCTCCGCCTCGCGCGCCGAGTTGATCCGCTCGAACTCCTTCTTGGGCAGGTACACCTCGCCCCGCACCTCCAGCACCCTCGGTGCTCCGTTGAGCCTCAGCGGCACCGCCCTGACCGTCCGGATGTTCGCGGTCACGTCGTCGCCCGCCGCCCCGTCGCCCCGCGTCACCGCGTACGCCAGTTCCCCGTTTTCATACCGCAGGCTGATCGCCACCCCGTCGATCTTCGGCTCCGCCGCGAACACCACCCCGTCGCCGAAAAGCCCCGTCCCCGCCGCGTCCAGCATCCGCTGCACCCACGCCCGCACCTCGGCGTCGTTGTAGGTGTTGTCGATCGACAGCATCGGCACCGCGTGCTTCCGCTGCACGAAGCCCTCGATCGGCTCGTCCCCCAGTCGGTGCGTCGGGCTGCTCGGATCGTCCAGTTCCGGGCGCTCCCGCTCCAGCCGCGCCAGTTCCGCCAGTTTCTCATCGTACTCCTGGTCC
>JAFLCM010000294.1 GCA_017303565.1 Planctomycetota bacterium | reverse complement strand
GTTCATCGCGGCGGTCTTGTTCTCGGGCATGATGGTGTTCCTCGTACCGCGGATCGCCGAGCAGATGGAGCAGCTCGGCACCACCGTGCCGACGTTCTCGAAGATCGTGTTCTCGACCGGGACGTTCCTGAATCGCAACCTCGGGGTGATCTCGATCGCGCTGGGGGTGGTGGTGATCGCGGTGATCGTGTTCTGGCGGGCGGTCTTGGGCGTGCTGAAGATGGTCGCGGTGCGGATTCCGGGCGTCTCGGGCCTGCTGCTCAGCGTGGAACTCACACGGTTTTTCAGCGTGCTGGGCGCGATGACGCGCACCGGCGTGCCGCTGGCGGACGCGCTGGCGACCGGCGTTCCCGTGATCTCCAGCCCGTCGCTGCGGACGCAGCTCGACCTGCTCCGCCGCAACCTCGTCGAGGGCGGCGTGCTGCGGGTCCTGATCGACCGGGTGGAGGCTCTGCCGCTGGCGACTCGCAAACTGCTGATCGCCGCGGAGCGGGCGGGGGACCTCGATTCCGCCTTCGACACGCTGAGCGCCGAGATGGCGGAGGACGTGGACCGGAAATCCGGGCGGCTGTTGGCGCTGCTGGAGCCGGCGGTGATCGTCGCCATGTTCGCGCTTCTCGGTCCGCTGATCATCGCGATCGCGATCCCCCTCATCACCTTCGGGAGCAACGTGCGGTGACGCCGGCGGTATGCCAGAAGGGGGCCGGGAAACCTAGACTTCGGCGCTCGGGCGAACGCCCCGGGCCACTTGGAGGCTGATCGAATGAAACGCAGACTTTCCGCCGCGGCGCGCGGCTTCACCCTCGTCGAACTGATGATCGTGCTGGTGATCATCGCGGTGCTCGCGGGCGTCGCGGTGTACAACTTCGCCGGCGCCGCCGACAAGGCCAAGACCGAGGCCACGAAGGCCAAGATGGCCCAGATCAAGGTGGCGCTGTCGTCGTACTACGGCACATACAGCGCCTATCCGCCTTCTTCCGGTCCGGGCGGCGGTCTGGCCCTTTTGCTCCAGGAGAAGATCCTCACCCAGGCGGCCGCGAAGGACGCTTGGAACATGGATTTCCAGTACTACAGCCCCGCTGGCGACAAGGGCTTCGCGCTGATCTCTTGCGGCCCGGACAAGGAGCCGCAGACGCCCGACGATATCGTCCAATACCCCGACCAATGAACCCCGACGTTCCGGGACATCGCCCCGCGCTCACGCTGCTCGAGGTCGTGATCGCGCTCGTGACGCTGGTGATCGCGGCGTCGGCGATCCTCGGCGGGGTGTCGTTCGCGGCATCTCTCAGCGTGCGCGACCAGAAGCGCCTCGAGGGCGTCGAGGTCGCGCACCGCGTGATCCTGCAGCAGATCGAGGACCCGGAGATTCTGAAGGGCCAGTTGAAGCGCGCCGAGATCAACGGGCGGTACTACGCGTTCACGCTCGATGAGGAGGTGGTGCGCACCGGCGACGCCCCGACCGGCGCCGCGGGATCGAAGGTGCGATACAACGCCACGCGCCTGGCGGAAACCCAGGGCGACGACCGCATCAAGCCCCTCAACCGCCTGACCGTTCGAGTGTTTGAGGACGACGACAACACCGGCCCGGGCGGCAAGCCGACCATCGCCGAACTCTCGCGGTACTACTCGTGGATCGGCGGCACCACCGACGAGGACGACATGATCAAGGAAGTGTCGCGCCGCTTCGGGGCCCAACTGGACCGCGCCGGGCTGGGCACGCCCGCGCCGTCGGGGGGGAAGAAATGAGCCGCCGGGTCATCGAGCCGCGAGCGACGAGGCCGGGCTTCACCGCCGCGGAACTGCTGCTGGCGCTGGCGCTGTCGGTGGTCGTCTCCGGGGCGGCGATCTCGCTTATTGGCACGGTGACCCGTGCCGATTCCGTCGCCCAGAAGCGGTTCGAGGGCGAGGCGGAGCTTCAGGGCCTGTACCGCGCGGTCAGGAATCTCTCGCGGTCGGTCGCGGCGCGCAGGCTCCCGGATTCGTCCGCCGGTGGTCCGCAGCCCTCGGAGTCCGACCTTGCGCCGATCATCGCGGAACTGCGCGAGAAGATGACCAACGCCGGACAGCCGTTCACCGAGGAGTCGCTGCGGCAGCAGGCGTACGACCAGGCGCGGGCGAACCTGGCGCAGAAGGCCGCGTCCGCCGGCGACGAGCGCGAGACGCTTGAGCCGCGATTCGATCTCAGGCTCGACGCATCGGGCTACGGCGGTGCGGTGCCGGTTCTTGAAGCGGTGGTCACCGAGCCGCCCGTGCCGCCCGCGTGGTCGTCGGAATCGGTGCGCGACCGGATGTTCGAGGCCGCCCCGGTGGTCCGCGGCGTCATCGAGGGCGTGCGGGCCGCGGACTTCGAGAAGGACGGCTGGAACATCCAGTGGCGTCAGGTCGAGCCGCCGGCGGAGCCCATCGTGATTGCGCGGCGCGTCAAGGGCTGGGAGTGGACGGTTCTTCCTCGCAAGAAACACGCGAAGGACAGCCAGCAGTGGGCGGAGGTCGCCTCCGCGTGGTATGGGCAGGATTTCCCGCGGGCGCTGCGCATGCGTGTGCTGATGATGACCGGCGCGGCGGCGGACTGGCTGTTCGACATCCCCCGCCCGATCGCCGAGATCGCGGACCCCACCGAGGGCGAGGCCTTCGGCGAGCAGCCCGGCGGCGATGAGCAGGGTCAGGACAATCGCGACGGACCGCCGGCGAAAGCGCCGACGCGCGACGATCCGAATGAACGCGGGGGTGCAAAATGACCCGCCGTCCACGAGCGACGCGCCGGCCCGCCCGCGGCTATGTCTTTCTCGTCGTGCTTCTGGTGATGACGGTCGGGATGATCCTGGTCCTCGCCGCCACCGAGCGGGCGGCCGTGAGCACCAACCTCGTCACCGCCCGTGTTCGGGAGTACCAGGCCCACCACGAGATGCTCGGCGTCCGCGACCTGATCATCGACTGGGCCCAGAAGCCCGGCGTCCGCGAGAAACTCGCGGAGAACGTTCGCAACGGCGAGGGCACGTTCGACGCGGTGCTGCCCGACGGCACCACCATCACCGCCCGTTTCGAGGACGCGCAGGGGGCCATCCCGATCGCCGGCAATCAGGGCATCGACGCGCAGCTCGTGGTCGCCCTCCACGACGCGGCGACCCGGCTGCCCCCGGACCGCCCGGACCTGGTCCGCGTGGCCGGCCCGCCGACGATCAGCCTGTACGGCGCTCCCGAAGAGGTGCTGAAGGCCGTCGCCGACCGGGACTCGGAGTTGCTTTCGATCCTGCGGGCGATGCAGGCCGAGCCGATGATGGACGCGGCGCGGTTCACGACGGCGCTCGGGGCCACCGGGCGCTCCGCTCGCGCCGTCGATCTGAGCCGCCTGTTCACCTACGCCCCCACGCTGTTCCGGATCAGCGCCCGCGTGATCACCGAGAAGGAGGTCCGGCGCTACACGATGCTCGCCGAGATCTCGGGGAACCTCGCCCCCACGTTCCGGGACATGCGGGCGATCCCCGGCGACGGCAGCGAGGACCTGCTGCTCGAATCCGAGCGAGCGCCGTCGGCTGTCCGGTCCGAATCGCGGCGTTCCGCGTCCTCCGATTCCACGCCGTCGCCCCGCGCGAAGTAAACTCCACCTCGCCCCGATCCCCGTCCGATCCCTTCGGTTCTCCAGTCCCATCCGACTCACCGAACAGACCCTGACTCATGGCCCCGCAACCCACAGCCCGGCTCCTGGCCCCCGCGCTCGCGGGCGTGGCCGCGCTCGCTGCTGCGGGTGTGTGGTTCGTGCCCTCGGCGCGGCTGATCCCCCAGTCCGCGGCGACGCAGGCCCCGCCGGCGCCGCCCGCGAAGCCGGCGTACACGCCTCCGGCGAAGGAAAAACGCTGGGTCGCGCTGGCGGACAAGTTGAACGCGCTCCGCGAGCCGTGGAGCGGGCCGGACCCGACGTCCGCGGTGGCCGAGACTTCTCAGCCGGTGGTCGATACCCGGATCGCGTGGGAGTATGTGGGACACCTCAGCGGCGGGGGGCTATCGACTGCCGTGGTGGTGATCAACGGCCAGCAGCGGTATGTGAACGAGGGTGAAGCGGTGAAGGACCCCTCGTACCCCGGTCGGGAACTGCGCGTCACCGGGATCACCCCAGCCGAGATCTCGGTCGACACCGGTGGGAAAGAGCCGACGAGCATCAAGCGCAAGCAGGCCGAGCCGCCGACGCTGCGGGCGGCAGCGCCCGCGGGCATGGCGCCGGGTTCTTTGCCGAATCAGGTCATT
>JAFLCM010000293.1 GCA_017303565.1 Planctomycetota bacterium | reverse complement strand
GGCGGTCAGGGGGGAGCCGGCGGACCGGGGGGGCCGAAGGCGCCGGGGGACCAGACCGCCGCGGGCGCGCCGTTCAACCGCTCGAGCATGGGCTGGATCGTGCTGGTGATGCTGGCGATGATGCTGGTGGTCATCATGTACAGCATCGGCCCGCAGCGTCAGACCAAGACGTGGGCGGAGTTCAAGAACCTGTACAACGAGGGCGCGCTCGACCGCAGCAGCGTGCGCCTGGAAGAGACCTCGATCACCGCGACGATGCGCGACGCGGCGGTCCCGGGCGGCGCGAAGGAGACGGTCCGCGTTGACTTCGCTCCGCAGGCGCGGGAACTGAACACCAAGCGCGTCGACGAACTGACCGGCGGCAACTACAAGGACACCCCGGGCCCGAGCGCCCTGGTGCAGTTCCTGATCTCGCCGCTGCTCTGGACGCTGCTGATCTTCGGGCTGATCTGGTTCGTCATCTCGCGCGGCTTGCGCGGGGCGGGCGGGCCCGGCGGCATGCTGGGCAACTTCGGCAAGTCGCGCCACAAGATGCTCGCCCGCGAGTCGACCGGGATCACTTTCAAGGACGTCGCCGGCATCGACGACGCCAAGGAAGAAGTCCGCGAGCTGGTCGAGTTCCTCAAGCACCCCAAGAAGTTCATGCGCCTGGGCGGGCGGATCCCCCGCGGCGTGCTGCTCATCGGTGACCCCGGCTGCGGCAAGACGCTCCTGGCCAAGGCGATCGCCGGCGAGGCGGACGTGCCGTTCTTCTCGATCTCCGGCTCGGATTTCGTGGAGATGTTCGTCGGCGTCGGCGCCAGCCGTGTGCGTGACCTGTTCAAGCAGGCGAAGGAGAACTCGCCGTGCATCATCTTCCTCGATGAGATCGACGCCGTGGGCCGTCGCCGCGGCGGCGGGTTCACCACCGGCGGGCACGACGAGCGCGAGCAGACCCTCAACGCCATCCTGGTCGAGATGGACGGCTTCGATTCGTCGGATCAGGTGATCGTGATCGCGGCGACCAACCGCTCGGACGTGCTGGATCCGGCGCTGACCCGCCCGGGGCGCTTCGACCGCCAGGTGATCGTGCCGCTGCCGGATCTGAAGGGCCGCCTGGAGATCCTGAACGTCCACGCCCGCAAGGTGAAGATCAGCCCCGACGTCGACCTGGAGCGGATCGCCAAGGCGACGCCGATGTTCAGCGGCGCGGAACTGGCGGCGCTCATCAACGAGGCCGCGATCATCGCGACGATGGGCGAGAAGGAGTTCGTCGAGCACGACGACCTCGAAGAGGCCCGCGACAAGGTGAAGTACGGGCGGAGCGCCAAGAGCCGAAAGATCGAGGAGAAGGAGCGCGTCGCCACCGCCTTCCACGAGGCGGGCCACGCGGTGCTGCAGATGCTCCTGCCCGATGCCGACCCCCTGCACAAGGTCACCATCATTCCCCGCGGCCAGGCGCTGGGCGCCACGCTCAGCCTGCCCGAGAAGGACCGATACGGCTTCTCGCGCAAGTGGCTGCTGGCGACGATGCGCGTGCTGTGCGGCGGGCGCATCGCGGAGGAGCGCAAGACCGGCGACGTCTCTTCCGGCGCCGCGATGGACATCCAGATGCTCACCGGCATGGCCCGCGCCATGGTCCTTCAATGGGGCATGAGCGAGCGGCTGGGTTTCGTCCGCCTCACCGGTTCCGACACCCGCGAGATGTACATGCCCGACCGCGAGTACTCGGACGAGACCGGGCGCATCATCGACGAGGAGATCAAGTCGCTCTCCGGCGCGGCCTACGAGGACGCCCGCCGCCTGCTCGCCGAGCACTGGGAGAAGGTCGACGGCGTGGCCCAGGCCCTGCTCCGCCACGAGACCCTCACCGCCGACGAGGTGCGCCGCATCATGGACGGCAAGCCCCTCGCGAAACCAAGCGTCAGCGAACTGCTGGAGGCTGAGGCGAAGCGCAAGCAGCCGGGCATCGCTCCGGATGCCGCGCCCGACGACACCAAGGCCGGACCCGCCACCGGCGGCCTCAGCCCGTCGCCCGCTTAAGCCTTCCACGCCTCGGTCAGCCGCAGGAGCAGCCGCGCGAACAGTTCGCAGCGCTCGGTCAGACTGCGCATCTCGATCCACTCGTCGTGGGTGTGCAGGCCCCCGCCGCAGACGCCCAGGCTGTCGATGGTGGGGAGACCCGCGGCCTGCATGAGGTTCCCGTCGCACACGCCGCCGGTAGAGGCGAAGGTCATCGACTGGCCCAGCAACGTCGCGGTTTCGGCGGCGAACTCCGCGAGGCGTTGCGTGCCGGGGGTCAGGGGCTTTGCGGGCCGGTTGAGCGTGAAGCGGGCCCGCACGCGGGGAGCGTCGGCGTCGGCCCCGGTGTTGAGCCGGGAGAACCCCGCCTCGAAGCGGCCGGAATCGGCGGGGGTGGGGAAGCGCACGTTGCCCCAGGCGGCGGCGTAGTCCGGCACGATGTTGGTCGCCTCGCCGCCTTTCAGCGGCCCGATGTTGACGGTGACGCCCCGGGGGAGATCCGTGAGTCCCTCCGCCGCCGTAACGGCGCGGGCGAGGGCGTAGACGGCGCTGGCGCCCTTCTCGAAGTCGCGCCCGGCGTGGGCCGAGCGCCCGAAGGCCTCGATCAGGAACTGCCCGGACCCTTTCCGCTCGACCGCCAGCCCGCCGCCGGGGAGCGCCGGCTCGGTCGCCAGGCCGACGGCGTGACGCGGGGCTTCCTGCAGGAGGGCCTTGGCGGAGTGATAGGTGCCGGTCTCCTCGTCGCTGTTGAAGAAGTACGTCCAGTTCACGCGGAACCCGCAGGCGGCGAGGACCTCGAGCGCGTGGAGGGCGATGACGATGCCGCCCTTCATGTCCACCACGCCGGGGCCGAAGCCCTTGTGACCGTCCGGCGAGAGCGTGAAGCGTGTGAACGGGCCGGCGGGGTCGAAGACGGTGTCGAGGTGGGAGGCGATCAGGATGCTGGGGCCGACGCTGGCGTTCGGGCCGCGGCAGATGACCGACGGGGGCGCCGCGCCCGCGGCATCGGCGTTCTCACCCCCAACGCCGGGCGAGGGCGGGCTGACCCAGGCCGGCCGCGGATCGCCCGGAACCGATTCGACGCCCGCGCCCAGCGCCCGGCACCGCTCGGTCACGAGGCCGCGCAGTTCGTCCAGCCCGGGGGCGTGGTTGAACCCAGTGGGGATGTTGACATACCGCTCGAGGTCGCGGCGCATCGACGGCTCGCGGGAAGCGATCTCGGCGTGCAGGCGGTCGGTCGCGTCGCTCGGCGTCAGCATGGCTCCATCGTACGGACGGGCGCGAGCGCCGTGTGAGCGTGGGTGGCGGGCGGCGTTGAAAGCCCTACCATCGACCCCATGACCCCGGCAGTTTTGCTCGCGTCAGCGGCATCGACGCTGTCGCCCATCTTCCTTGACCTGTTGATCATCCTCGGCGCCGCCGGGGTGGTGGCGGTGGTGGCGCAGCGGCTGCGGCTGCCGACGGTCCCGGCGTACCTCGTGACCGGCGCTCTGATCGGCCCGGGAGCCCTGAAGTTCATCAAAAGCCCCGAGAGCGTCGGGGACGTGTCGAACCTGGCGATCATCCTGCTGCTGTTCGGCATCGGGCTGCACATGGACCTGAGCGTCTTGCGCGACGGGCTGCGCCGCCTGATCGTGGCGACGGTGTCGATGGCGATCATCTGCACGGTGGCGCTGTGGCCGATCGGCCTGATCATGGGCCTGTCGGCACCCTCGACGATCGCGCTCGGGATGGCGCTGTCGATTTCCTCGACAGTCGTGGTCCTGCGCATCCTCCAGGACCGGCGCGAACTGGGAAAGACCGAGGGGCGGCTGAGCGTTGCGGTCCTGGTGCTGCAGGACCTGGTCGCGATCGCGCTGCTGCTCGTCCTGCCGCCTTTGGCCAAGTGGAACGGGACGGCGGCGGCGGGGCTGGTCACCGCCAGCACGCCGTCGATGCTCAGCGTGCTGTGGGAGATGACGCTGAACGCGGGGATCGCGGTCGCGGGGGTGGCGGCGCTGGTGGGATTCGGCAAGATCATCATGCCGTGGCTGCTGGAGCAGGCGGCGAAGCGGAGCAACTCCTCCGAAGTCACCACGGTGCTCTCGATCGCGGCGGCGATGGGAGCGGCGGGGATCACGCAAATCGTGGGCCTGGGCCCGGCTCTTGGGGCGTTCCTGGCCGGATTCATGCTGTCACTCACGATGTTCCGGCACCAGTTGGGGAGCCAGATCGGCGCTGTCCGAGACCTCTTCGCCGCGGTGTTCTTCACCGCGAT
>JAFLCM010000292.1 GCA_017303565.1 Planctomycetota bacterium | reverse complement strand
GACAGCGCGGTCCTGGTGATGATCTCGGGGCTGTCGAACATCCTGTTCACGCACTTCTTCGCGTGCTGCTTCCTGCCGTGGACGCCGCGGGAGTCGCTGAAGCCGGTGGTGCCGCTGCTCGCGGTGAACGCGGCGATCATGCTGTTCTATGTACGGCAGAACCCGGTGGGGATCCCGGTGGCGATCGTGCTGTCGCCCTTGGTGGCGGCGCCGGGGGCGCTCATCTGCTGGTGGAGAGGCTCGCGGATTCGCGACTCGTTCACGCTCAACGTGCTGAAGGGGCGGTACTCGGAGATCAAGCGGGAACTGGTGGACGCGAGGCGGATCCACGAGTCGCTGTTCCCGGAGCCGGTGCGGGAGGGGCCGGTGCGGCTCGATTACCGGTACGAGCCGATGCGCCAGATCGGGGGCGACTATCTGTACGCGCGGCAGATCACGCCGGCGGGGGCGTCGCAGCCCCTGACGCACGTGATCATCGTGGACGTGACGGGGCACGGGATCACGGCGGCGCTGACGGTCAACCGCCTGCACGGCGAGATCGACCGGCAGCTGGGGGAGCGTCCGGACTCTTCGCCGGCGGACCTTCTGACCGGGCTGAACCGGTACCTGCACCACACGCTGGCGAATCACTCGGTGTACGCGACGGCGCTGTGCATCCGGGTGGACGCGGAGCGGGACCGCATCGCGTGGGCGAGCGCCGGGCACCCGCCGGCGTTCATCCGCGGGTCCGACGGGACGGTGGATCAGTTGGACTCGACGACGCTGGTACTGGGCGCGTGCAAGGGCGACGACTTCGACCCCAACCAGCAGGAAGTGGACTTCCACCGCGGCGACGCGATCATCGCGTACACCGACGGTGCGATCGAGTGCCGCAACGAGCAGGGGCGGATGCTCGGGGTGGCTGGGTTCCGCGGGCTGGTGGCGTCGCTGGGCGTCGCATCGGGCGAGGCGTCGCTGGACGCGCTGATCCGGAGCGTGGACACGCACCGGTTCGGGCCGCTGCAGGACGACACGCTGCTGGTCGAGGTGGCGCGCCCGCTGTCCTGAGCGGTCCCGTCAGAGGACGATCACGCCGCGGCGGATGAGGTCGAAATCGTTCAGCAGTTTCGCCAGCACCAGGTTGATGATGACGATGCTGAGGAACGAGAGGACGAATCCCTCGGTGGTGGCGCGTCCGACGCCGTGGGCCCCGGGTCGGCAGGTAAAACCCTTGTAGCAGGCGATGAGGCCGATGGCGGCGCCGAAGAAGAAGCTCTTGGTGATGCCGTTGAAGACGGAGTACCAGTCGATGAAATCGGCGGTGTACTTCCAGTACATCTCGGCGCTGACGCCGTAGAGCTGCACGGAGCAGAACCATGACCCGATGACGCCGCAGAGGTTCGAGGCGACGGTGAGGATGGGGATCATGACGACGCAGGCGACGAGCCTGGGGGCGACCAGGACGCGGACGGGGTCGGCGGCCATGACGCGCATGGCGTCGAGTTGATCGGTGACGCGCATGGAGCCGAGTTCGGCGGTGAGCGAACAGCCGACGCGCCCTGCGAGCATGACCGCGGCCAGGACCGGTCCGATCTGCTTGACGATTGAGATGTTGGCGACCGCGCCGAGGCGCTGCTCCTGCCCCCACTGGCGGAACTGGACATAGGCCTCGATGACGAGGATGGCGCCGATGAACAGCCCGGTCAGGCCGACCATGGGCACCGAGCGCGAGCCGACGCTGAACAGTTGAGGGCCCAGGCGGTCCCACTTGGCCCAGGAGCCGCGCCCGAAGAAGATCGCCCGCAGCGTGGCGAGCACGAACGCGGAGAACTCCCCGAAACCGGAGACGGCGCGAAAGATATGGGAGCCGACGGCGGAGATGACCACGGGGGGAGGGTAGCGGGGGAGTGTTGGCCGCGGCGGCGTGGCGGCGGAGAGGGGTCGATTCGAGGCGAGGGACGGGAATCCGGTTGCTTCCGACGACGGCCGGGGTATCTTCGGCATTGAGGGGTGCCGGCGCGGCGCGTGTCGGCGGCTTGACGAAGAAGTGGAGGCACCATGCACGTTCAGACTTCGCGCGGCGCGCGGGCCGGCATTCTCGGCGCGATGGCGTTTGTGGCACTCGCGGGAGTTCAGGCCCGGGCCTTCACGGTCCAGGGCACGGAGCTCGCCCCGTACCAGGCGGTGACGAACCAGCTCGGCACGTCTCACGGCGTGCTGTTCTCGTCGCTCAACAACCCGGCGGTGACCTTCACGGAACTGATCCCGGGGACCTGGGGCATTCAGGGCACGGAGCCGTGGTCTCCGCCTTCAAACGGGGGATGGTTCAACTCGCCGATCTTCATGACGTTCGTCGATCCGAACGACGGCGTGACGCCCGCGACCGTGACGGGAACGATCACGGCGCTGTGGGGCGACGGCGGGGGCGACTTCGACGCGGTGGACATGCGGCTGTTCGATTCGTCCAACGCGCTGATCTCGGCGCAGACGTTCTCCGGCAGCACATTCACGCAGATCCAGATGACGGCGTCCGGAGTGGCGCGGGTCGAGTTCTGGGCGAACACGAACGTCGGGTCAGGCACGTCGGACACGGGGCTGGATTGGGTTTCGTATCCGACACCGGTGGTGCCCGCGCCCGGTTTCGCGGGGGTGCTGTTCGGCACGGTGGTTGCAGGCGCACGCCGGCGGCGGTGAGACTGGGTGTCACCGAGCCCTCGTTCCGCTCGCCGTTGGTTCAGGCGGAGGGCGTGAGGTACCATGCGGCCATGAATACCTCATGCCTGTCCACGGTCATCGCTGTAACTTCGGTGGTGCTCGGCGCGTCCCCGGCGTTCGCCGCCGAGAAGTCGCCCGCGCCGGTCACGGAGCAGGAGGCGTTTGAGATCGGGGTCGAAGCGTACCAATACTTCTACCCGCTGATCTCGATGGACGTCACGCGCCGCGTGACGACGAACCTGCCCGCGGGCGTCAAGCCGGGGCTTGGTCCTGTCAATCAGTTCCACCACTTCAAGGAGTTCCCGACGGCGGAGTTCCGCGAGGTGGTGCGCCCCAACTTTGACACGCTGTACTCGAGCTGCTGGCTCGACCTGAGCAAGGAGCCGATGGTGGTTTCCGCGCCGGACACGGGCGGCCGGTACTACCTGCTGCCGATGCTGGACATGTGGTCGAACGTGTTTGCGGTGCCGGGCAAGCGAACGAGCGGCACTGCGGCGGGGCGGTGGGCGGTGGTCGGTCCGGGCTGGTCCGGGACGCTGCCCGAGGGGGTGCAGCGGATCGATGCGCCGACGCCGCATGTGTGGGTGATCGGGCGGACACAGACCAACGGGCCGAGCGACTACACGGCGGTGCACGCGGTGCAGTCGGGATACACGATCACGCCGCTGTCTCACTGGGGCAAGCCCTGGACGCCGCCGGCGTTCGCGCCCGACGCGAGCGTGGACATGAAGACTCCGCCCCTGGTGCAGGTGAACACCATGCCGGCGTCGCGGTACTTCGCGTACGGCGCGGAGTTGATGTCGGCGAATCCATCGCAGGTGACGGACTGGTCGACGCTCGCTCGGCTGCGCCGGGTCGGCATCGAGGCGGGTAAGGCGTTCGACATCAACAGCGTTTCGCCCGCGGTCCGGAAGGGACTGGAGCGGGCGCCGGCCGAAGGCCTCCGCCTGATGAAGGAGAAAGTCCCCACGCTCGCGAGGGTGGTCAACGGCTGGCAGATGAACACGGACACGATGGGCGTGTACGGGAACTTCTATCTCAAGCGGGCCATCGTGGCGATGGTCGGCCTGGGCGCGAACCAGCCGGAGGACGCGATCTACCCCCTGTGCGTCGCCGACGCGGACGGGAAGCCGATGACTGGCGATCAGCGGTACGTGATGCGGTTCGAGAAGTCGGAGATCCCGCCGGTCAGTGCGTTCTGGTCGATCACGATGTACGACGCCGAGGGGTTCCAGGTGGCCAACCGGCTGAACCGATTCGCCATCGGTGACCGCGACGCGCTGAAGTTCAACGCCGACGGCTCGCTGGAGATCTACATCCAGCACGACAGCCCCGGCGCGGACCGAGAGTCGAACTGGCTTCCTGCGCCGGCGTCGGGCGTTCTTGGCGTGACGATGCGCCTGTACGCCCCGATGCCGCAGGCGATCGACGGGCGGTGGAACCCGCCAGCGGTGAAGCGGGTGAAGTGATGATCACGGCGCGGGCCGACGATCAGGTCGGCCCGCGGGCGGGCGAGCGGCGCTCGGCGCTGCGGGCGTGGGCTTCGAGCGATTCGAGGCGTGCG
>JAFLCM010000291.1 GCA_017303565.1 Planctomycetota bacterium | reverse complement strand
CTCCTCCCGGTTCCTCCCTGCCTCTCCCGGCCTGCCCGCTCGCGACGATCGGGCCTCCAGATGACGGCGCTGCACGCGACGCCGGGCCTCGTCCGTCAAGTAGTTTTTCATGCTCGCGATCAGGTACCCGCGTAACGACCCGAGGCCCGGCTTGTACTTGCACAAGAGGTCACCTTCAACGATTTTCGTTGCGATGAATCCCTGAGTCAGTTCCTCGGCTTCGCCCACCACGCCGGCGGCCCCGAGGAAGTACGCGTAGACGCTGGGGCGGTAGTGCTCGAAGAACCGCAGCAAAGCGGAGTTTTTGACCGCACCGTCGGAAGACCTCGCCGCCACCAGCAGCGAGTTCCTCGACTTTGGCCACGCCCCAACGCCGCCGGAGTCCCCGGCGTCGATCAGTTGTTCAGGATGGGACCCTTCCCGGTTCATGGCAAGAATGGACCCGCCCGGCACCGACTGCGAGAATCCTATCAGGAATCTATCGTTTCCAGCGAGTCTTGTCTGCTGGGTTCGTATCATCATCCGATGGGCAGCCCCCCGAACCAGCCCGGGAGCGAGCCGTCGTTGAAGGCTCTCAACTTTGAGACGGCATCGCGTTTGTGGCGGGAGATCGCGCCGCACCTGACGCAGCCCGCTCCGACCGACGAGGTTCCGGATTGGGCACCGCCCATCGAAGGTTATCGCTTTGTCTCCCGCCTCCGCACCGGCGGCGGCGGGCGGGTGTACGAGGCCTTCCGCCGATGCGACGGACGCCGCGCGGCGCTCAAGGTGATCGGCTCGGCCCCGCGCCCGACGCAGGGACCGGTCCTCGCTGCCCGCCTGACGGCTTTGGACCTGCGAGCCGCCAGCGAGATCGGCCTACACCGCAACCGCGTCGCCCCCTGCATCCCCGAACTCCTCGACTCGGGTGAGTGTCCACAGGGCTTCTGGTTCGCCGTCCAGTTCATCGAGGGGACCCATTTCGATACTTGGTGCGCTCTCGATGCCCACTCGATTGTTGAGCGGGCACGCAAGCTCGCCGAGCTGTGCGACAGCGTCGCCGCCCTCCACGACCGAGGCATCATCCACGCCGATCTCAAGCCAGACAACATCCTCGTTACCCCGGGCGGTGTTCTCTACATCATCGACTACGGATGCTCTGCCCGCACCTCCGCGAGCCGACGTGTTTTCGACGACCCCGATGCGAGCCCGTTCGTCCTGAAGGGCACTCCGGACTTCATGGCCCCCGAACTCGGCTGGGCCGGCGACCCCTCACGCCCCCCGGAAACCGCCACCGTGCGCTCCGACGTGTTCGCACTGGGCGCGGTTGCCTGTCTCGTCCTCACTGGCTCGCTGCCGCGTCGCGTCCCGATCGCCGAAGACGCCGCCACCACCCTGAACCACATCGCCAACCACCCGATCGCGGTCAATGCCGGCCACACTCAGGGGACCAACGCGAACCTGGCGGCTGTTCTCCGAAAGGCCACGGCAAGAGAGCCCGAATGCCGGTACACGTCCGCCGCCCACCTGGGCGAAGACCTCCGCCGCTGGTGCCATGGACAACGGGTCCGCGCCCTCCCTCGCGGGCTGATCGGGCGTGCACTGGACCTTTTCGACAGCAACCGCGCCGCCTCGGTATTGGGTGCCGCCACGCTGCTCTCCGGCGTTGTGCTTGCAGGATCGTCGGCGTACGTCTGGTGGGTGAACAGGGCTCCGGCCAGGCTCCGAGTCGAAGCCCGCGATCACGTGAGCCTGGTCGCGCGTTCCGGTGCCATCCTCGCGGAATGGGGTGACGGCGCTGGAGCCGCCCCGTTCGCGGTCATGTGCGACGCCGCACGAACTCCTTCTGGAAAGAGCGTTGTTCTGATCGGCCACGGGAACCGAGCAGCCGGGGAAGGGCTTTGCGCGTACGACGCGTACAACCCGACCAGCCCGCTGTGGCGCACGGGAGTCGGACCCCGCACGTTCGCCTACCCCCGCGGGTCGGCGATCGCGGAGGAAGCCCGCTTCCAGTTTGGCGCCGCCGCGATCGGCGACGTGTTCTCCGATCAACCGGGCGACGAGGTCATCGTTGCCGAGAATCATGTGATCCGTGGGGCCTGCTGCGTCCGCGTTTGCACGCTTGACGGCGACATTCTCTACGAGACGTGGCACTACGGCCACATCTACCAGGTCCGCTGGCTGAGCGCCCCGGGCCTGATCGTGCTGATGGGCGTGAACAGCGAGGCGATGTGGAAGCACCGCGGGCGTCCCGATGCCGAGATGACCTGGCCCGTCATCCTGTGCGCCGTGAGGCCCGTCCTGAACAATCGCGACGCTTGGATCACCACGCCTTCCAGGCCCGGGAGCGTGACACCCGAGTGGTACCGCTGCGTCATGCCGCCGGACCTCAACCACCCCAGCGAAATGGGAAACCACGACACGTTTCTTCTCGGGTCCGTGGAGTTCGCGCGCCAACCGCGCTTCAACGATGCCGCTTTTTTCTCCGCCCGGATCGGTCTCACCTCCATCATCGTCAACGAGCGCGGCGAGATCGTGGCCCGCCCCATGCTCGCTCACCTGGAACAAGTGAGGGCGCAGCCGCTGGATCTGAACATTTACGGCCGAGAGGCCCGCGAGCCGCCCGAGTTCGTCGACCTGCCCCCGATCAGCGACTGATGCCCCGTGGCGCGCGTTTCTCTCTCATGTTCGCGAACGTCCTTGTAACCGCTTGCTTGCTCGTTCGGAGCCTTGCAGGGGACCGTGATCCGCACATGGGGCCTTTGCGGGGGATTTTTTCACATTTGATGCCAGACGCGCCCACCGGGTCCGTACTCATCTGGAGAGAGGCTTCCTTCCGCGCCGCCCTTCCGCGAGCCATCTCTTCCCGCCCGGTCGCGGGGCCCACTTCACCGCCCGTTCTCGGAGACCATCGATGAGACGCCCCAAGGCAACCCGGAACCGCTTCCTTCTGCCGGTTCTGGTCGCGCCATTCGCCCTGGCCGTCGGCTGCGGCGCCATGTTCGGCTCCTCCGGGAGCGAGCGGATCACCGCGCCGCAGGCCTCGCGATCCCCGAAGATGGACTTCGATCGGATCGGGACCATCGCGGTGTTCCCGCTGTTCCCCGCCGGTCAGGTGGACGAACCGGAGTTCGCGGAGGGACTGGTCGCCAGCCTGACCGAGCAGGTGGCGCGGCACCAGTCGCAATGGAAGATCCAGTCCTATCGGGAGACGCTCGGGTTCATCAGCCAGGCCGACCTGGGCGCCGGCTACAAGAATCTGCAGGCGGACTTCAACACATTCGGTGGGCCGGGCGGCCAGATCGTGATGTCGCCGGCGACGCGCGAGTTCATGCGTCGCCTCGCGAGCGTGTCCGGCGCCGACGCGTTCATCATCGGATCGTACAACCTCGGCGTTCAGGCCCGGCAGACCCAGAACCCGTTCACGGGCGCCGCCGTTCGCTACGTCGACGCGTGCGAGGTCCGCCTCAGCGTCTACTACGCCCCCGATGACGAGAACTGGTGGACCGCGGCCGTGACCCGCGCCGGCTCGCGAGACTTCATCCGTCAGGAAATCTCTTCCAGCCTCGGCGCCTACCTGGGCAAGGGCACGCTCCGCCAACTCTGACCCTTCGAGAGCAACATCATGCACTACGATTCACACAACACCGAGCGCCTCGCCGCCCGCCTCGACACCGTTTCGACCATCCTCATGGTCCTGTGCCTGCTGCCCGGGCTTGCTCTGGGCCTCGGAGTCGGCGCGTTCATCGGAGCCGCCGCCCTCCGCACGACGGGCGGGATCATCGGCGCGGTCATCGGTTTGGTCATCGGTGGCGCTCTCGGGTACGCCCTGGGAACGCTTGCCACGCTCATGCTGCGCGTGACGGAGCAGCTCATGGTCACGCTGGGTCAGGTTGAGAGCAACACCCGCCACATCGGCGCGTCGCCCTCACCGGGTCCGAGGGAGATCGCCCGATGATCCGCCGGCGGCGCACACGCGTCATCCCGTTCCTGATCGCTTTGACCTGCTTCTTGCTGCCCTTCGCCCAGGTCTCCTGCAAGGGCGGCCCCGCCATCGCCACCGTGACCGGTGTGCAACTGACCTTCGGCAGCCGGATGGAGGTGGGCCCGCCGGAAGCGCCAGGGAATCAGAACCGGGTCGACCCGCAAGGATTCCTCATCCTCGCCTTTGTCGCCGCCGCACTGGGCGCTCTCTGTGCCGCCGGCCGATCCGACGGCGGGCACGCGGCGGCGGCGGTGTGCGCCGTCGTGGGGCTCGTCGGGCTCTTCTGCGCGAGGGTCAAACTCGCCAATG
>JAFLCM010000290.1 GCA_017303565.1 Planctomycetota bacterium | reverse complement strand
AGGGCGACCGCGACCGTCGCGGACCGGCCGCCAAGCGCTCGTCCGGCGGCAACGTCCCTGCGTCCCGCACCAGCCGGCGTTCCGGTCGTTCCGATGTTGAGGTCGGCCTTTCCGAGTGGAGCGAGCGCGACCTCGCCGAGCGCGAGGAGCGCCTGTCGCGGTCCGACGGCTTCCTGCGCCAGCGCCGGCGCGTCTCCAAGCTCAAGGAGCAGCAGCACCTGCCGGGCGGCGGCGATGAGGAGGCCGGCGGCGTCGTCAAGATCACCAAACCGTTCACCATCAAGGACCTCGCGGCGGCGACCGGCATCAAGAGCGCCGACATCGTCAAGAAGCTGTTCCTCAAGGGCATCATGGCCAACCCCAACCAGGCCATCGAAGAGGACCAGGCCATCGAGATCATGATGGAGTGGGACATCGAGCTCCAGTTCGTCGAGGACAAGACCGGCGAGGAACTGGTCGCCGAGGAGTACGCCGGGCGCGCCAGCGAGGACATCCAGACCCGCGCCCCAGTCGTCACCATCCTGGGCCACGTCGACCACGGCAAGACCAGCCTGCTCGACAAGATCCGCAACACCAACATCGCGGCGGGCGAGGCCGGCGGCATCACCCAGTCGACCCGCGCGTTCCGCACGGTGCTCAACCTGGAGAACCAGGAGAAGTTCGTGTGCTTCTTCGACACGCCCGGGCACCAGGCGTTCTCCGAGATGCGCGCCCGCGGCGCCAACATGACCGACGTCGTGGTCCTGGTCGTTTCGGTGGTTGACGGCGTGATGCCCCAGACCATCGAGAGCATCAACCACGCGAAGGCCGCCAAGGCCCCGATCATCGTCGCGCTCAACAAGATCGACATGCCCGGCGTCAACGACGCCATGATCAACAAGGTGTACGGCCAGCTCGCCGAGCAGGGCCTCAACCCCTCGGCGTGGGGCGGCGATACCGACGTGGTGCACACCAGCGCCACCCAGGGCACGGGCATCCAGGAACTGCTGGAGACGATCGACTACCGCGCCCAGGTGCTCGAACTGAAGGCCGGCTTCAAGGGCCCGGCCCGCGGCGTGGTCGTCGAATCGAAGATGGAGGAGGGCCGCGGCCCCGTCGCCAACGTGCTGGTGCAGGACGGCCTGCTCCAGATCGGCGACATCGTGGTCGCGGGCAAGGCCTACGGGCGTGTCCGCGACATCATCTCCGACCGCGGGGAGAGGGCCAAGGAGGCCTCGCCCTCGACGCCGGTGCTCATCTCGGGCCTGACCGAGATCCCGAACGCCGGCGACAAGTTCTACGTGGTGGACTCGATGCGCAAGGCCGCGGACGTGGCCGAGCAGCGGGCCCAGGCCGAGCGCATGAAGGAACTCGCTCAGCCGAAGCTGACGCTGGACTCGATGTTCAAGCAGCTCGAATCCGAGGACGTCAAGGAGCTGCGCATCGTGCTCAAGGCCGACGTGCAGGGCTCGGTCGACGTCATCGCGCACTCGATCGAGAAGATCACCACCGAGAAGGTCAAGGTCCGCGTGCTGCACTCGGCGGTGGGCGGGATCAACGAGTCCGACACCACGCTGGCGGCGGCGTCCCGCGCCATCATCGTGGGCTTCAACGTCATCCCGTCGGGCAAGGCCCGCGTGATGGCGGAGGCCAAGGGCGTCGAGATCCGCACGTACCAGGTGATCTACGACATCATGGACGACATCAAGCTGGCGGCGCAGGGGCTGCTGGCCCCGGTGCTCCGCCAGGAGGTGCTCGGCCACGCCGAGGTGCGCCAGGTGTTCAAGGTGTCGAAGGTGGGCGCGGTGGCCGGGTGCTACGTCACCGACGGGGTCATCGAGCGCAACGCGCTCATCCGCGTCACCCGCAACGGGATCGTGGTCGAGAACGACCGCACCCTGGAGCAGCTCAAGCGGTTCAAGGACGACGCCAAGGAGGTCAAGTCGGGCCTGGAGTGCGGCATGAAGATCGTCGGGTACGACGACATCAAGGAAGGCGACGTGCTCGAGTGCTACAAGAACGTGGAGGTCAAGCAGACGCTGTGATCCTCGCGTCGACCGTCATGTTCGTTGCCCTGCTCCAGTTCGAACTGCTCATCCGCGGCGCCGAGAACCTCAAGGACAAGCGCCGCGTCGTGCGCTCGCTGAAGGACCGCCTGCACCACGACCACATGGTCTCGGTGGCGGAGGTGGGCGCGCTCGACGAGCACCGCCGCGCCGAGATGGCGCTCTCGCTGGTCTCAACCGACGTCGCCTACGCCGCGGGCGTGCTCGACCGGATCGTCGAGCGCCTCCGCGAGCACCGCGAGGCCGAACTGGGGCGCTGCACGCGGCACATCGTGCACCGGGACGACCTGCCCGAGTCCGAACTCGACGACGAGGGCCGCCCCGAGTGGAGCGACGCCGACACGGGCGACATGCTCAAGGGGATCGATCGGGTGGAGCGCGAGATCGACGGAGGCGCCGCATGAGCCGCAGGACCGAGCAGATCGCCGAGACCATCCGGCGCGCCGTTCAGGCCGTCCTGACCGAGGGGCTGGCCGACCCGCGCCTCGCCGGGCTGATGCTGACGGTCACGACCGTCGGGGTCGATACCGACCTGACCACCGCCGTCGTCCGCGTCAGCGTGCTGCCCCACGACCGCGAGGACCTGGCGCTGCACGCGCTCAAGAGCGCCGCGCGGCACATCCGCCACGAGGTGGGCGACCGCATCGCGCTCCACAAGATGCCGGAGTTCATGTTCAAACTCGACGAGGGGCTGAAGAAGCAGGCCGAGATCCTCCGCGCCCTGTCGAAGGTGCGCGAGGAGGCCGCGTCCCGGCCCGCCCCGAACGACCCCGATTCAGAGAATCCGGAGACCACCGCGTGAGCACCGCCGACCACGCCAAGAACCTGGCCGCCCTGCTCAAGAGGCTCAAGGGCAAGTACGAGGTCAAGCCCCCCGCCGTCCACTCCCCGCTCGACGAGCTCGTCATGAGCGTGCTGGCGTGGGAGGCGCCCGTTTCCAAGGCCGAGCACGCGCTCAAGCGGCTCCGCGACGCGTTCGTCGACCACAACGACCTTCGGGTGACCCGCGCCGGAGAGGTCGCGGGGGTCATCGGCAGGACGTACCCCCGCTGCGAGGAGCGGGCCGCCCGCCTGAACGCGGCGCTGAACGACATCTACAAGCGCGAGCACAACGTCACGCTCGAACCCGTCATGGCGATGTCCAAGCGTGACGCGGGCAAGTACGTGCTCTCGCTCGCTGGCCTGCCCGGCTACGCCGCGGCTCGCTGGCTGCTCTTGGTCCTGCAATCCCACCACATCCCGGTGGACGATCGCCTGCTGGAGCGGCTGCTCCACGCGGGTGTCGTCGAAGAGGGCGACGACTGCGACAAGGCCATGGGGGTCCTGGAGCGCCACGTGAAGCACGAGGACGCGCTGACAACCCACCTGCTCCTGCAGGCCTGGAGCGAAGACGCCGCCGAGCCGTCCGCCAAGCCCGCCCAGAAGCCGGCGGCCGAGGCCGTTCGCAAGAAGGCCCCGGCCAAGCCCGCCAAGAAGACCGCCGGCGCGTCGCGGTGATCGCTCTCGCCCGCCCGGCGGCGGTCCGCTCCCCAGTGGCCGCGCGTCTACCCTTGAGCCATGCGTGAAGCCCGAGCCGTGCCGGAGTTCCGCCCCAATCGACAGATGCGCGCCCGCCCGCTGAGGCCCGCGCTGCTCGCCGGGGTGGTTTTTCTGGCGTGCGGCGGGGCCGTGTCGTGCAGCCGGACTCCCGGGCCTGCGAGTTCCCCGCAAGGCGCGAGAATCGAAACGCTGCCAGCCCCCGACACGCGGGCGATGAACGCGCCGCCGCCGCCGGGCCTCGACCCTGCGCTGACGGTGGTGGCGTCTGACGCGGACCCCAACGCGAAGATGACGCTCGAAGAAGCGGTGGACCGTGTCGTGGACCTCGGTCGCGGCGAGGGGCCGCCGCCGTCGGGCATCGACGCGGACCAGCCGCGGACCTCTTCCCAGCGCGCTGAGGCGCTGCGGCTGTACAACCGGGGGCGAGTTGCCCGGATCGAGGGCGACCTGCCCGCGGCGCTGCGGGACCTTCAGGCGGCGGCCAAGGCCGACCCCGCTTCCGCGTCCATTTGGCGCGAGCTCGGGGAAGCGCAGCAGGCCTCGGGCAACCGGGCGTTCGCGTCGGCGTCTTTCGCGCGGGCGCTCGAACTCGACCCGCTCGACGCGCGGGCGCTGGAGCGCACCAGCCGCATCGCGGTGGAGCGCCGCGACTACGCCCGGGCCGCGGCGCTGACCGCGCGCCTTCTGGAGTGCGAGC
>JAFLCM010000029.1 GCA_017303565.1 Planctomycetota bacterium | reverse complement strand
GCTGGAGGGCGTGCCCGGGCTGGGCAAGACGCTGCTGATCCGAACGCTGTCGCGGGCGCTGTCGCTGGAGTTCCGGCGCATCCAGTTCACGCCCGACCTGATGCCGGCGGACATCACCGGCACGACCGTGGTCCGCGAGGTGAACGGCTCCCGCCAGTTCGTCTTCGAGCCGGGGCCGGTTTTCACGCAGCTGCTTCTCGCGGACGAGATCAACCGGGCCACTCCGAAGACCCAGTCGGCGCTGCTGGAGGCGATGCAGGAGCGGAGCGTGACGGCGGGCGGGCAGACGCGGAGACTCCCCGAGCCGTTCTTCGTGATGGCAACGCAGAACCCGATCGAGCAGGAGGGCACCTACCCGCTGCCCGAGGCGCAGCTCGACCGCTTCTTCTACAAGCTCAATGTCGGCTACGCGGGGCGCGAGGACCTGAACGAGGTCCTCCGGCGCACCACCACCGGGCACCACGCGGAGGTGACGCCCGTGCTCGACGGGGAGCGGATCCTGTCGCACCAGGCGCTGGTGCGCCGGGCGGTGATCGCGGACCACGTGCAGGACTACGCGGTGCGGCTGGTGCTGGCGACGCACCCGCGGGCGGACAACGCGTTCGCGACGCCGCAGGTGAAGAAGTTCGTTCGCGTGGGGGCCAGCCCCCGGGCCGCCCAGGCGCTCGTGCTGGCGGCGAAGTGCCGGGCGCTCATGGACGGCCGGGCGGCGGCGAGCATCGACGACGTGAAGGCCGCGGCGCTCCCGGCGCTGCGGCACCGCATCATCGTGAACTTCGAGGGCGAGGCCGAGGGCGTGACCACGGACGCGGTGGTGGAGAACCTGATCGGGACGCTGCCGGTGCAGGGGTAGCGGGTCAGGCGGCGGGGGCCGGAGCGGGGGCTTTCATCGCCTTTAGGGCCGAGACGAACATCACCAACCCGATGATGACGAGCATCGCCATCATCCCGGGCTGGGCAAAGGTGTCGAAGCCAGCCGCGGTCTCAAGGACGCCGAATCCCGGATTGGCAGGGTCGTACTTCACGGTGACATTCGAACCCGGGGCGTACTTGGACACGACACGGTTGGCGGCCTCGCGTGAGCTGTGAGAGTCGGTCACGACGGCGACACGGCTGGACGTGTACTCCACGCCGCCGACGCTGTAGCGGAACGACACTTCGGGCGTGTAGTTGGTTCGCCCCCGCCGCCCGCTGGACTCGCCGACCAAACCGCCGATGACGGTGCCTTCGGCCGTTGGCCAGGAGGCGGACTTCATCTGCTGCACGGCCTTCATGCCGGTCGCCGACCCCCCAACGAGACCGACGATGAGGATGAGAAGGCCGATCAGGCCTTTGATGAGCGGGTTCTTCGGTGCTTGCGCCATAGGGGACTCCCCGTTCGAGGTTCGCAAAATGTAGTGAGGGTCTCCCAGTTGTCAAGCGTCGGGGGCCCAACTCAGAACTGTGGCAGAGCGGCGCGGAATGGCCTTACGAATGAGTCGCGCCCCGCGTTGAACCCGCGCCGCCCATCTTGTACTCGTACACCGTCTGCGTCGGGAACGCGAACTGGATTCCCTCGGCTTTCAGAGCCTCCAGGACCTCCAGGTTCACCGCCTGCTGGATGTCCATGTAGGCGTTGAAATCCGAGGTAAGGACGTAGTACACGCACTCAAAGTCGAGGCTCGACGCGCCGAAGGCCTTGAAGTGGCAGCGGTCGAAGCGGGTTCTCCCTTGCTTCTCGATCGCACGTTTCACGATCTCGTCGGTCCGGCGGATCCCGTCGGCGGGGGTGTCGTAGGTCAGGCCGAAGCCGAAGACCACGCGGCGTTCCTGCATCCTTTGGAAGTTCTGGATGCGGCTGGCGAGCAGGTCGGCGTTCGGGAACACCAACTGCTCGCCCGAGAGGGCCCGCAGGCGGGTGGTCTTCATGCCGATCGTCTCGACCGTGCCCATCTGCGTGCCGACGACGATGAAGTCCCCGACGACAAAGGGCTTGTCGAGGACGATCGAGACGGCGCCGAAGAGGTCTCCGAGGATCTTCTGCGCGGCGAGCGCGACGGCGAGGCCGCCGATGCCCAGCCCCGCGACGAGGGCCGTCACGTTCACGCCCGCGTTGTCGAGCACGATCAGCGTGATGATGCTCAGCAGGACGACCATCGACACGAAGCGGATGGGCGTGAGCGCGGTCAAGACGGTCGGATCGGGCTTGCCGTCGGGCCCGTGCTTGCGGGCCAGCACCTGCTCGATGGCGATCTCGACGCCCTGGCGTCCCCAGGCGAGGGCCTGCAGGCCGAGGATGATCGACATCGCGATCCGAAGCCCGTGCTCGACCTTGACCGAGAGGTTCAGTTGCTGCAGACCGACGACCACGGCGACGGTGAACAGGGTGAACGCGGAGGTGGCCCGGACGATGCGCAGGCCGATCTCGGCGGCGCCGCGGGGCTTGCGTTCCGCTGGGCCTTTCAGTCGCCCCATGACCAGGGCGCGGAAGGCCATGAGCAGCAGGAAGACCAAGAGCGCCGTGACCCCTGCCGCGGCCCAGGCCCACGCGGGCGAGCCGAGAAACACCGCGTTCCAGGCGGAGTCGAGGGTCTGGCGGGCGGCGTCGGCGGCGGTGGAAACGTGCTGCAGGGGGTCCATCGGCCCACTGTACGCAGTGCGGCGCCGCCGGGCCGCGGGCCCTTCACTTCGTGGTGATCAGCGTGCCCACGGGCTTGCCCGCGATCGCGTCGGTGATGTTGCCGGGCTTCTTGAAATCGAAGACGAGCACCGGCAGGTTCTGCTCCTGGCACATCGCCAGCGCCGTCGCGTCCATGATTTTCAGGCGCTTCTCGATCGCCTCGGCGAAGGTCAGGCGGTCGTACTTGGTGGCGTCCTTCACCTTCTTGGGGTCGGCGGTGTAGACGCCGTCGATCGTCGAGGCCTTCAGCACGACGTCACACTCGAGTTCGGTGGCGCGGAGGGCGGCGGTGGTGTCGGTGGTGAAGAACGGGTTGCCGATGCCGCCGGCGAGGACGACGATGTGCCCAGTCTCGAGGTGGCGGATGGCGCGGAGGCGGATGAAGGGCTCCGCGACGGCGTTGATGTCGATCGCGGTCATGCAGCGGGCGGGCTGGCCCAGTTCGTCGAGGGCCTCGCGGAGGGCGAGGCCGTTGATGACCGTGCCCAGCATGCCCATGTAGTCGGCGGTGGCGCGGTGGATGACGCCTTCTTTCGCAAGGTGGGCACCACGGATGATGTTGCCGCCGCCCACAACCACGGCGACTTGGGCCCCCTGCTGGGCGGCGTTCTTGATCTCGCGGGCGATCAGCCGCAGGTCCTCGGAATCGACGCCGAACGAGCCGGGGGCGCAAAACGCTTCGCCGGAGAGTTTGAGCAGGACCCGCTTGAAACGCGACGCCTGAGTCATCCGGACCGCTCCTTCCGCGTGGGCCGCCCGCGGGGAGCGCGGAACGGGGCCGGATTGAATCGCCGAAGTGGCGCGGCGTCAAACCCGAGCCGCGTTAGTTCTTCACTTCGGCGGGCTTGTCCTGGGCCGCCGCGACGGCGCCGGCCTCGTTCGCCAGGCTCTTGGCCTGCACGAGCAGCAGCGCGGTCTCGAGCTGCGGGTCCATGCCCTCGTTGAGCAGACGCTCGGGACGGGCCGGGCCGGTGGGCCAGTGCTTCAGGTCCTCGGCGTCGGTGGGCTTGGGGTTCTTGCGGGCCCGCGGGGCGCGGACCTCGGGGGCGATGCGCTTGCCCTCGGCGTCGGTCGTGTAGAGGTCGGCGTCCTGGCGGAGGATCAGGGTCTGCTCGATCTGCGACGGGAGCATCTCGACCTTCACATCGGGCTCGACGCCCCAGGTGGTGGCGTTGTCGCGGCGGTGGACCAGGCGCCCCTTGGGCAGCTTGTAGTACTGCATGGTGAGTTTGAAGGCCGCGGTGCCGCCGAGGTTGAACACCTGCTGGACGCTGCCCTTTCCGAAGGAGCGTTCGCCGACGATGACGGCGCGACCGTAGTCCTGCAGGCAGCCCGAGACGATCTCGCTGGCGGAGGCGGAGCCTTCGTTCACGAGCACGACGACGGGCACGCCCTCGAGGATGCCGGACTGGCCCGGGCGGATCCGCTGCACATCGGACTGGCGGCCCTGGTTGTCTTCCTGGGAGACGACGACGCCCTCGGGCACGAACATGCTGCAGACGTTGACGGCCTCGTCGAGCAGGCCGCCGGGGTTGTAGCGGAGGTCGAGGATCAGCCCGCCCAGGCCGGTGCGCTTCATCGCCTCAACCGCGGTGCGGAGGTCGCGCGAGGTGTCCTTGGTGAACTGGGTCATGCGGACGTAGCCGACTTTGTGCTCGGGGTCGATGAACCAGTCCCACTCCATCTCGCCCGGGCCGACGCGGTTCCAGCCCTTGATGGAGTGGATGGGGATCTTGGCGCGGGCGAGCTCGAACTCGAGCATCCCGTCCTCGCCCTCGCGCTCGACTCCGAGCACGACGCGGGTGTCGATGGGGCCGGTGATGCGGTCCACCGCCTGCTGCAACTGGATCCCGGTGGTGTCCATCCCGTCGATCTTGCGGATCACGTCATTGGGGCGGATGCCGGCCTTGGCGGCGGGGGTGCCCTCCAGCGGGGTGACCACCTTGAGCTGCATGGCGTCGTCGAGCGTGATCTGGATGCCCACGCCGGAGAACTCGCCGGTGGTGGTGCGGCTGAAGTTCGAGAGTTCGTCGGGCCAGATGATCTCGGAGTAGTCGTCGAGGGTTCCGGTGGCGCCGTTGCCGAACTCGTGGAGCAGGGCCTCGATGGGCAGACCCACGGTCTCCTCGTTGGCCTTCTTCAGGTCCTTCACCAGGGGCATCAGGAAGTAGTTGTCGACCTTTTCCGCGTTGTCGCGGGTGCGGGTGAGGAGGGCGTCGATGCGCTCGACAAAGGCCCGGCGCTTGGCGTCGTCGCCCAGGCCCGGGAAAGCGGCGGCGACGTCGGTGGTGGTCGCGAGCACCTTCACGTTCTTGAGGCCGCCCTCGATCATGGCCCGGAGCGGGGTGCGCTCGACGTGGTTCTGCGAGGCGTTCCACACGGCCTGCATCACCATGCGGTCATCGATCCCGGCCAGCCGAGTCTGCCACTGGTCGCCCATCGCGTTGTAGGGCGGGAGCGGCTCGTCGCCCTCGGCAACGCGCTGGCGGTTGCGGGCTTCGTGCAGTTTCTCGGGGACGTACACCCGCATCATCGCGATCCGCGTGCCGATGCGTTTGATGTCCTGCTTGTAGGTGCCCTCGGTCTCGTGCAAGAGGTGCAGACGGGCGAAGAGGCCCTGGGCCTCCAGCCAGCGGCCCGCCGACTCGTGGTCCTTGGCCTTGCTCAGCGCCGTCGCCTCCAGGGCCTCCACGGCGTCGTCCTGCAGAACCGACTGCTTGTCGGGGATCAGGGTGTACAACTCGATGGCGTTCTTCAGACCTTCGAGCAGGTCGTTCTTGGCGGCGGCCTCGGCCATCCTCGCGCGGACGATCGCGACGCGCTCGTCGCGCCGGGCGTCGGCGGCCTTGACGTTGTTGGTGTAGCGCTCGACCTCGCCGCGGAACCCGCCCAGGGCGTCCACATCGGGCGGGGGCGACTGGAGCTGCTTCAGGCTCTCGACGCCTTCACGCTTGAGGGCCCTGTCCCAGACCCCGTTGGCCCAAGTGCTGAGCACGCTTGAGGGGGCCGACGCGCTCGCGAGCGGCACCCCCGTGCCGGCGACGATCGAGGCGGTCACCAGCACCAGGGAACGAAGCGAGCGGCGCATCATCATGAGGGAGGTTCCTTCGAGCGATTCGGCACGGCGGGCCTTCAGGGCCCCATCGACACCCTGACTGACACCGATCATACGACTCGGTCGGTCGGCGGGTTCTCAGACCCTCCCCTACCGCTTCGGCACGATCCGGTCGCATTCAATCGGCACAACACCGGGGGCTCGGGTTACCTTCTGGTCCACGCCCCGCCGGGACTTGCGTCCGGACCGGCACAACCGTCACCCACGGAACCCGGGCCGCTCGCGGTCCGAAGATCGTCTGCCCGAACTGATCGCCACCTGAGATGACCCCGTTCCTCGCCCAGGCCGCGTCCGGTGTTTCCCAGGTCCGCCTGCTCCTGGGCGTGGTCGTGGTGCTGGTCTTGCTCCTGGGGCTCTTGATCGTCGTGACGCTGATGCGGAGGTCCGTTCGCATTCGGCGCGAACTCGCGGAGCGCCAGCGCCGCGGCGAGTCCCGGATCAGCCCGTGGCAGGCGGCGGGGCAGCGGGCCCGCCCCATCCCCGATGACGACCCCGACAAGACCCGGCCAATGTAAGCCGTTTCAGCCGATAGACTTGCGCGCATGCCCCACGGCCCGAACTGCGGAACCAAACCGGTCGCACTCGTCACCGGCGGCGCCCTGCGCGTCGGGCGGGCGATCTGCGTGGAACTGGGGCGGGCCGGGTGCGACCTCATCCTCACCTACAGGTCGAGCAAGGATGAGGCCCGGGCGCTCGCGGACGAACTTCGCTCGATGGGGGTGTCCGCGGTGTCCGAGCCGCTGGACCTGGATCACCTCGACGGCGTCCGTTCATTCGGGGAGCAGCTCGCGGCGAACATTCCGCGGCTGGACGTGCTGGTGCACAACGCTTCGGTGTACGCGCCGTCGCCCCTGGAAACGCTGAACGTCGAGGCCGTGCTGCGGAACTACCGGGTGAACGCCGCTGCCCCCCTGCTGCTCACGCGCGCGCTCACGGGACACCTGTCGAAGTCGCCGCTGCCGGGTGGCGGCGCGGTCGTGGCGATGTCGGACATGCACGTGCTGGGTCGCCCGCGCCGCGACTTCAGCGCGTACGCGATGAGCAAGGCGGCGCTCACCGAGATGGTGCGCTCGCTCGCGATCGACCTGGCACCGAAGGTTCGGGTGAACGCGGTCGCGCCCGGCGTGGTGGCCTTCCCCGAAGCGGGCCACGAGAGCGACCCGGAGATGCAGGCCCGGTACCTGCAACGGGTGCCGCTGCGCCGCTCCGGCACGCCCGAGGACGCCGCCCGCGCGGTGCGCTACCTCGCCCTGGAGGCGACGTACACGACCGGCGAGGTGCTGCGCCTCGACGGCGGGCGCTGGCTGGCGAACTAGCGCCCGTCCGCGCCGCGCTCGACCCTATCGCAGCACCCGGAAGTTGAACTGCGTCAGCGGCGGGTCGATCGAGGCCGCCGTGGCGTTGTAGAAGGTGACGCGGATCTGCGTGCCGGAACTCACGCGGGCGTGCTGCATGATCAGGCCGTTCGGCGGGTCGGTCTGCGGCTGGACGATGACGATGTCCGTCGTCTGGAGGTTTGACGCGGCGGCGCCGACGGTGACCGTCGAAACACCACCCGCCGCAATGGCCGACATGTTGACCCCGAAAACCCCGGACGCCACGACCGGGGAAGGGTCACCCTTGGTGGTCTGCACGGTGCCGTCGGGGAACTTCACGCCGCCGCTGAGCGACTCGACCACGCCGTTGACGGTGAGCTTCGAGTTGCCGGCGGCGGTGCCGATGAGCACGTTGCCGGTGTTGCTGTTGAAGATGGAGTTGCCGCTGCCCGCGGTCCAGGGCGTGAAGGGGTTGGCCACGTTCGCGGGTACGCCGGTGATCTGCGTCCACGCAACGCTCAGGACCGAGTCGGCGATCGCGGCGTATCGGCTGTAGATCGAGTACGGCGTTGGAGTGATCTGCTGGCGGGGCGAGAGCGTGGTGAACTCCGGGCCCGCCGCGGGGTTCCGCACCATCATTTCGACGAACAGCTGGCGGTCGTCGGTCAGATAGGTGCTCTCGACGGGGACCAGCACGGTGAACCTGCCGTTGGTGACCTGCACGCCGGTCTTGGAGAAGACGCCGCGCCGGTAGCCGGCGAAGGTCGAGTACGGGCTGTCCCAGAAGCCCAGTTCGATGTCGCGCACGCCGTTGACGGGCACGCCGCCCTCGGTGACGACACCCTGGTAGGTGAACTCCTCGAGAAACGGCGTGGAGGCGCTGGCGTTGAGCGTGAGCACCCAGCCGTTCGAGATGGAACCCGTGAGGCCCGTGACGCCGTCGGAGACGTAGAGCGACCATGTGCCGGAGGATTCATCGCCGATGAGCGACTCGAACGAGGTGGCGTAGGGGAGGGCCGGAGCGGGCGACGGCATCGCGATCGCACCATTGGGCGTCGTCGGGCGGTAGATCGTGCTGGAGTTGAGGATCTTCCCGTGCATGGTCGAGCCCGGCTCGGCGATCACGATCTCCTGGGTTCCGGGGAGCGTCGCCGTGACGTCGGCCATCAACTGCACCGCTTCGCCGGAGGGCGAGACGAGCAGCACGCGCAGGTCCGAGGGGCGGGGATGCTGGAGCCCGTCGAGCCTCACCGCGATGTTTGTGAGCGGGAACGACTGCGTGACCGTGATCGTGCTGGGGTACAGCGACGCGGGCGCGTTGTCGTTGATGGTGATGGGCGCGGTGTTGAGTCCGCCGGGTGCGGCGAGCGCGGCTCGCGACGCGAGCAAGGCGAGGGCGATCAGCGAGAGGCGAACGGCGGACGAGGTGGCGAGGCGGTTGATCATGGGGTTTCTCCGGGCACCCATGTTGCGGGACGCGTCCCGTCTTGCAACCACCGATCTTCCGACCCGGGCCTCTTCGCGGGCAAGGCTCGGGCGCCTTGCCCGAGCGAACCCCGAATATGGCTACGGATCGGCTCAGCCGACGCCGATAGGATTCCCCATGATCACGACCGCCTTCGCCGACAAGGTCCAGATGCAGCACCGGCTGTTCTCCGAACTGTCCGGGATGTTCGGCAAGGAAGTGCCGCTGTACGACAAGTCGCTGGCGGTGAACGCCGCGTGCAACCGCGTGGTGTGCGACCTGATCGCGCGGCTCCATCCCGGCTTCTCGGTGACGCCCGAGCAGATCGAGCGGACCAGCGGCGAGCGGCACGGCGCCATCCGCATCGGGCGACCCGACGAGTACCGCTGGATCGGGCGCTTCTTCGCCCAGTTCGCGATGCATCCGCACAACTTCTACGACATGACCAGCGTCGGCTCGAAGAGCCAGCCGGTGATCGCCACCGCGTTCCGGTCGATCGTGAACCCCGAGCACCGCGTGTTCACGTCGCTGCTGATGACCGACTACTTCGACCCCGCCGCCCGCGAGCGCGTGGAGAACCTGCTCTCACGCCGCCAGGTCTTCTCCGACCGCGCGAAGCAGTTGATCGAGAAGGCCGAGCGTCAGGGCGGCCTCGACTGGAACGAGGCGAACGAACTGATCCGCGAGGGCACCACCCGCATCTTCAAGTGGACCGCCAGCGCCCGCGACCACCGCTTGTACAAGGAACTGTGCGACGCCGGGTTCAAGATCGCCGCCGACATCGCGTGCTTCGAGCGTCACCACCTGAACCACCTGACGCCCAACACGTTCTGCATGGACCTGTACACGTCGGCGATGAAGTTCTGCATGGGCGAACTGGGCGAGGCGGACTTCAAGGCCCGCGCCGCCACCGCCCTCACGCGCTTCACCGCCCATTGCGACCGGCACATGGTGCGCCTGCTGTTCCGGCACCTGACCGCCGAGCAGATCGAGAGCTTCGGTTGCGGCGGGGCCGGATCGAGCGACATCGCCGGCATCGTCGAGGCCCTCACCGTCCGTCTCACGCAGCCCGACCTGCGCCTGACCGAACTCAAGCACGCCGGGTTCAAGGACTTCACCGAGGGCCCGAGCGAGGACACCCCGGTCCTGCTCCGCCAGGACGCCTACAAGGCGCTCACCGAGGCCGTGACCTTCCACGAGGACGACGGCTCCACGCTCGCCTCCTCGCACACCGCCCGCTTCGGCGAGATCGAGCAGCGCTTCTACGCCACCACCTCCGCGGGCCGAAAGCTGTACGACGACTGCCTGGCCCAGGCCGAGGCCGACCGCGACAAGGACCCGGGCCTCGTCAAACGCGACTTTGCAGCCTATGAGCGTGCCTACGCCTCGGCGTTCTGCGCGTTCCCCAAGTCCCTCGATGGCCTTCTCGCCAAGGGCCTGATCTATGGGCGCTACAGCGCCACCGACAAGGGCCGCGGCGCTCGCGGCTCGCTCCAGACCACCGACCTCGCCGAACTGGTCCGTCAAGGCCACGCCCGCGTCGAGGGCCTGCGCTACGAGGACTTCCTGCCCGTCAGCGCCGCCGGCATCTTCGCGTCGAACCTGAGCCAGTACGGCACCAAGTCCACCGCCGCCGTCAAGCCGACCTACACCCAGTCGATGCTCGAGGACATCCTGGGCGTGAAGATCATCGACGCCGACGGCGTATACCGCGGCATGCACGCGCAGTCGATCCTGGCGACGTACGAGTCGCTGGGGCTGACTTCAAAGGTGCCCGCCGGCACGCTGGGTGAACTCCGCGCCGCGGCGGCGGTCGCCGAGGCCGCGGTCGTCGGCGTGGAGCGCGACATGCCGGTGCGGGGCGGGGCGCTGGCGGGGGTGTAGAGGCCATTTCGGAAGCGCCTCCCCGCCCTTCCAATCCCCAAACGCCACACTGGACGCCGCCGGGTTTTCGTGGTATTGTTCTCCTCCCCCGCCTCGCCGCGGTGGACGCCGATGAACCCGGGTGGGCACCCGGGCGGCAAGACAACTTCCTTTCCAAACCCGCCTCCCGTTCGAGGCGGGGGCCGGAGTGAGCGTTCCGTGCTTCGAGCACGGTTGGGCGGTGTAACCGCCGAAACGCAGCGGACGACTCGTCCACTGGATCGTTCACCCCCGCCCGCACGCCGGCGAGGGCGCGTCGAACGGTCCATTCCATGGTTGATGAAAACCTGATCGCGTCTCTGGGCCTTGCCGACAACGAGACGGACGCCATCCTGCGCGACGCCTTCGGTCGCGGCGGCGGCGACCCCATGGCGGCCCTGATCGACTCCGACTCCGTCAAGGAGTTCGAGGCCGACACCATCCTGGTCGGACGCGTCATCGGCATGGCGGGCGACGACGTGGTCGTCGACGTCGGCCTCAAGTCCGAGGGCCTGATCCCCAAGGAAGAGTTCGACAACCCCGACGACATGCGCCCCGGCGCCGAGGTGCAGGTCCTGCTCGAGGAGATCGAGGGCGAGGGCGGCCTCATCCAGCTCTCGAAGCGCAAGGCCGACCGCGTCATCAACTGGAAGCGCATCATCGAGACCACCCACGAGGGCGACATCGTCCAGGGCAAGGTCCTCCGCAAGATCAAGGGTGGCCTGCTCGTCGATATCGGCGTGCCCGTCTTCCTCCCGGCCTCGCAGGTGGACGTCCGCCGCCCCGGCGACATCGGCGACTTCGTCGGCCGCGAGATCCGCGCCGAGGTGCTGAAGATCGACCTCGAGCGCCGCAACATCGTCATCAGCCGGCGCAAGCTCATCGAGCACGAGCGCGAGACCGCCAAGAAGCGCATCCTCGAGACCCTCCGCGAGGGCGACATCGTCCAGGGCACCGTCAAGAACATCGCCGACTTCGGCGCGTTCGTCGACCTCGGCGGCATCGACGGCCTGCTGCACATCACCGACATGTCGTGGGGCCGGATCAACCACCCCAGCGAGATGCTCCGCATCGATCAGAAGATCGAGGTCAAGGTCCTCAACGTCGACCGCGAGAAGGAGAAGGTCGCGCTGGGCCTCAAGCAGCGCGAGGCGTCCCCTTGGGAGGCCATCGAGCAGAAGTACGCCGTCGGCTCCCGCATCAAGGGCTCGGTCGTCAACCTCATGTCGTACGGCGCGTTCGTGCGGCTCGAGGACGGGATCGAGGGCCTGGTCCACATCTCCGAGATGTCCTGGACGCGGCGCATCAACCACCCGTCGGAACTGGTCCAGCCGGGCCAGGAGGTCGAGGTGGTGGTGCTCGACATCAACAAGGACAAGCAGGAGATCTCGCTCGGCATGAAGCAGTGCGAGACCAACCCCTGGGAACTCGTCGCCGAGAAGTACCCGCCCGGCACCGTCATCGAGGGCAAGGTCCGCAACCTCGCCAACTACGGCGCGTTCGTCGAGATCGAGCCCGGCGTCGACGGCCTGCTCCACGTCTCGGACCTGTCCTGGACCAAGAAGGTCGCCCACCCCAACGAGGCGCTGCAGAAGGGCCAGAGCGTCAAGTGCGTCGTGCTGGAAGTGGACCAGTCCAAGCAGCGCGTCGCCCTGGGCGTCAAGCAGCTCACCGAGGACCCGTGGCTCAACGCCATCCCCGGCGCCTACAAGCCCGGCATGGTCGTCCGCGGCAAGGTGACCAAGATCACCAACTTCGGCGTCTTCGTCGAGCTCGAGGACGACCTCGAGGGCCTCTTGCACATCTCCGAGCTGGCCGACCACAAGGTCGAGAACCCGCAGGACGTG
>JAFLCM010000289.1 GCA_017303565.1 Planctomycetota bacterium | reverse complement strand
GCGCGGGCCTCGGCGTTGCGGTCGGGCCCCGGGTCGCGGGCCGCGGCGGCCTTCGGGACGTCCGCGATCCACGGCGAGCGCCCGGAACTCGCCAGTTCCTTGAACACGCGGCGCCGGTGCGCCTGGCGTCCCATGCTGAACAGGTCGTACGGCTCGCGCGGGATGGCGCGAGCCGCGAGCAGCAGGAACGCGATCGCGGAGCCGAAGAAGTAGCCGCCCAGGTGCGCCGCGAACGCGACGCCGCCAGCGCCGCCGCTCCACGCGCTCGACCACACGTCCTTGGCGATCGCGAAGACGATCAGCGTCCACGCGGGGATGTGGTACACCCCGATCACGAAAAAGAAGACGAGGACCCGCACGCTCGCGAGCGGGAACAGCACGAGGTACGCGCCGGTGACGCACGCGATGGAGCCCGAGGCGCCCATGACGCCGGGCACGCCCAGGGGGCCGAACGGCGTCGGGATCGGTTCGGAGAAGAACAGGTGGGCCGCTCCCGCGAACGCGCCGCCGACGAGGTAGAACGGCAGGAACCACACCCGCCGGAACCGGTCCTCGACCGCCGGGCCGAAGACGAACAGGAACAGCAGGTTGCCGAGCAGGTGCATCCAGTCGGCGTGGAGGAACTGGTACGTCAGGAACTCCCACCAGTTGGGGATGCCCGCGTCGCTCTGCAGGACCATGAACTCGCGGAGCGCCTTGGCGGCGGTGGGATTCGATCGCGACAGCGAGAACGCCGCGAGGTGCACGCCGATGTTCACCGCCATCAGCGCGTAGGTGACGGTGGTGGGGCGGGCGAGGGGGCGGTCGGTCGCGAGAGGGATCAGCATCGGCGGCGAAAGAACCGAGAAGACGGGGGCTCTGACAAGGTGGGGATCAGGGCTTCCAGACCTGTCCGGCGTAGACGTACGAGCGGACCAGGTCGGCATCCCAGTTGTAGATCAGCCGCCCCGCCGCGTGCTCGTCGAGCCATGTCGGTGGGACGCTCAGGACGAGGAAATCCGCCGAAGCGCCGGCCTCAAGTCGGGCGGTGTCGTTCCAGCCCAGCAGGTCGGCGTTAACGCGGGTGATCATGTCCCATGCCTCCGCGGGGGTTGGCACATGAACGGGCGGATCGGTGGGCCGGCGCGTCATCGACCGCACCTTCGCCACCTCGATCATGGCACGGGCCACCCGCGGCATGGCCGCGTCGGCGCCGGCGGCGATGTCCGAGCCGAGCGCCACGCGAACCCCCGCCGCCCGCGCCCGGTCGAGGTCGAACAAACCGGCTTGCAGAAACGTGTTGGCGGCCGGGCAATGGACGATGATCGAGCGGCGTTGCGCGATGAGCGCGAGTTCCTCGTCCGAAAGGTGGATCGCGTGCGCCAGCAGCGTCCGCTCGGTGAGCAGCCCGGCTCGGTCGTAAACGCCCGTGTAGTGCGGCGCGCCGGGGAACAGGCGGCGCACCAGGTCGCACTCGGCGCGGCTCTCGGACAGGTGGGTCTGCACCCATGTGCCCGGGTGCTCTCGGACCCACCAGCCGAACTCGGCGAGCAGTTCCTCGCTGCACGAGACGGCGAAGCGCGGGTTGGCCGAGACGACGCGGCGCGGGTCTTCCCCGTTCGCGAGGGGCGCGAGCACGCACGGGGCCGGCGGCGTCAGCCGGGCCCGCGAGCGGTCCTCCGCCAAGAGGTCTTCCGGCGCGTGGCGGTCCATCCCGACGCGACCGGCGATGAACCGCAGCGGCGTTTGAGACGCGACGCCGACGAGTGCTTCGCGCGACCCTTCCGCGTGGCTGGTCAGGTACGCGGCCACTCCCACGGTGCCCTGACGGAGGTGCCTCCGGGCCGCGGTCAGCGCCGAAGCGCGGGCCCCGCCGCGGCCCCACCAGGATTCCGCCGGGAATACGGCCTTTTCGAGCCAGGGCAGGAGTTCCAGGCCGTCGATCCCCACGCTGTCGGTCTGAGGAAAGTGGCAGTGCGCATCCACGAAAGCGGTGATGATCAGCGCATCGGGGCCGCCCAGCGCTGGGGGCCGTTCGGAGGGAGGAGGTTCCCCGAGGCGGACCTCGGCGATGCGGGATTGATCCACGCGGACCCATCCGGGTTCCGGGGCGCGGGCGGGGTCGAGGAGCAGGCGTCCCTGCGCGATCATGGGGGCAGGGTAGCGTCAGGCCCACTGTCGGGGGCGGCGCCGCCCGGACACCGTTGGGCGTCGCCGTCGTGGATTGAAGGGCGAGCGGGCGGCCCCTATAGTTTTTTCCCCCTCGAACCCGGGCTCCGCCGAGCGTCGGCGTGGGCGTCGGGGGCGGGTGAGACGTGGTGAAATCAGAGAGGTTGGATTCGCATGGCGCTCGCCGTGAAAGGCCTTGAAGGTGTGGTTGCCGCCGAGACCCGGCTGTCGTTCATCGACGGGGAAGCGGGCATCCTCGAGTTCGTTGGGATCCCGATCGGCGAACTGGCGACGCACTCGACGTTCGAGGAGACGGTGTTCCTGCTCTGGAACGTGCGTCTGCCCTCGAAGGCCGAACTGTCGGCGTTCGTGTCGCAGGTCCGGGCCAACTACGAGCCGCCCGCGGACCTGGTGAAACTCATCCAGGCGATGCCCAAGGACGCGCAGCCCATGCACGTCATGCGCACGCTGATCTCGGCGCTGGGCCTGTACGATCCGCAGCCAAACAAGATCGACAGCCCCGCGCTCCGCGAGAAGGCGCTGAAGGCGCTGGCGTGCGCCCCGACCATCCTGGCCTATTTCGACCGGCACCGGCGCGGCCTCCCGATGGTCCACCCGGACAAGAACCTCGGCATCGCTGAGAACTTCCTGTACATGCTCAACGGCCAGCGTCCGACGCCGACCATGGCCCGTGCCCTTGACGTGTGCCTGATCCTGCACGCCGACCACGGGCTGAACAACTCGACGTTCACCGCCCGGGTGATCGCCTCGACGCAGAGCGACATCTACTCGGCGCTGACCGGCGCGACGGGGAGCCTCCGCGGCCCGCTCCACGGTGGGGCGAACGAGGGCGTCATGGTGATGCTCAACGAGATCCCCAGCGTCGACGCCGCCGAGAAGCACGTCCTGGAGAAACTGGCGAAGAAGGACAAGATCATGGGCTTCGGGCACCGGATCTACAAGTCCTACGACCCCCGCGCCACCCACCTGAAGGTGCTCGCCAAGCAGCTCGCCAAGGACACCGGCAACGAGGGCCTGTACGAGAAGAGCCACCGCATCGAGCAGGTGATGGAGAACGCGGTTGCGGCGAAGGGCATTTACCCCAACGTCGACTTCTACTCCGCCACGACGTACCACTGCATCGGCCTGAAACTCGACCTGTTCACCCCGATGTTCGTCGCGGGCCGCATCGCCGGCTGGTCGGCCCACATCATCGAGCAGCTCGCCGACAACCGGCTCTTTCGCCCCGACGCAGATTACGTCGGCCCCCACGGTGTCGAGTACACCCCTTTGGAGAAGCGCTGAGGCGCTAGCGGCCTTTGAGTCCGGCGGACTTGCGGCGTCCGGCTTTGGGCGCTGACGCCTCTTTTTCGAGTTCCAGCGACATGCGCCGCACGCGGTCGCTCCAGCGCTCGCTGCTCACCTGCTGCGTCCGCAGGCTCTCGGCCCACAGCGGGAACGCGAGCGGTGTGAGCCGGTCCGTGCGCACGATCGTCAGTCTCGCCCGGCTGAGGCGCGTCAGCGCCGCTGACAGCCGCGAGACCTCCAGTTGTTCCTCGATCACCTCGCGCTTGGCCTGATCGAGCAGCAGGTTGGCGGGGTCGAACTCGGCGAACACGTCGAAGAAGAGGTCGGCCGACGCCTGCACCTGCTTCTTGCCCTTGGCGAATCGCCCCGCGCCGCCGGGGAACCCGGTGTTGATCAGCCCGGCCACGCGGGCGATGGTGCGGAAGCGCCGGCGCGTCATCTCGCTGGTGTTCACGCTGGCGATCATGTCGGGGAGCAGCCCGTCGGGTGTGAGAATGGCCCGCCACGCCGCCTCATCGAGTTCGAGCCGCTCGGAAGTGAGCAGTTCGAGGCCGTAGTCGTTCATCGCGACCAGGATCGACACCGGGCGGAGCCGCGCCAGCCGGCGCGCGATGACCGCGCCCAGCCCCTCGTGCACGCTGCGGCCCTCGAAGGGGAACAGGAACGTGTGGTTGCCCTCTCGGGTGGTCGTCTGCTCGATGACCAGTTCCCCGTCACCCGGCACCCGCGACCAGCGCGACTGCAGGTCGAGCAGCGGGCGGGCGGCGATCATCTCCGGCGCGTGGAACGCCCCGCCGGCGGAGTCCGCGCCCGCCGCCGCCGCGTGC
>JAFLCM010000288.1 GCA_017303565.1 Planctomycetota bacterium | reverse complement strand
CGGGTGCGGCGGGCGCTGAGTGACGATGAGCTGTCGGCGCTGTTGGACGCCGCGGGGCGCGGGCCGGTTCGCTTCGGGCTGAGCGGCCCGGCGCGGCGGGCGCTGTACCTGGCCGCGGTGGCAACGGGCTTTCGGAGCGGCGAGCTCCGCTCCCTTGCGCCGGAGGCGTTCGACTGGACCGGCGATGACGGGCCGACGGTCGCGCTCGAGGCCGGGAGCTCGAAGAACCGCCGCGCCCACGTTCAGCCGCTGGCATCGTGGGCGGTTGCCGAGCTCAGGGCCTACGTCACCGCCTGCCCGCCGAGGCGGCCCGTGTGGCAGCTCCGACGCGACCGGGCGGCGCTAATGCTGGGCGATGACCTGGACGCGGCGCGGGCCGCCTGGATCGACGCCGGCGGCGCTGACGCCGAGCGGGAGCAACGCCGCGAGTCCGACTACCTGCGCCGGGTGGACAGCCTGGAGCGGCGGGTGGACTTCCATTCGCTGCGGGCTTGCGGTGTGAGCCGCCTGCTCCGCGCTGGCGTGGGGATCCACCTGGTTCAGCGCTGGGCGAGGCACTGCTCGCCCGTGTTGACGATGCGGCACTACGCCCAAATCGGAATCGGGGACCTGCGCGGCGCCCTGGACGGGGCGCGGCTGGGCGGAGCGCCACCGAACCGAGCGGCGGGCCCGCGGGCCGCTGCTGGATGAACGACGCCCCGCGCTCGGGGCAATCGACGATTCGGGCCGCTGAGCGCGGCGGCCCGCTGGGGGCTGAACGATGTTGGCGAACGCTGAACGTGTCGGGGTCGGAATGGAAGTGGAGCCCGAGGACCTGCCGAGGCTGCGGGGAGCGCTGGGGAGGGTGGCGGCACTCATGCTGGATGGGCGGCCGCGGACGCTGGAGGAAATCGCGGAGGCGGTGGGCTGCTCCGAGACCGGATCAGGGGCTCGCTTGCGGGACTTGAGGCGCGGCGGTTGGACGATTGATCGTGAGCGGGTGAAGGGCGAGCGTGGGCTGTTCACCTACCGCGCGACCCCGCCGGCGGAAAGTGGGCGCGCAAGTGGGCGCGCCGAACGGGTGGACAACGGGATACGCCCTGATACACTCTGGTGGTGAACCCGCTGTTTCCTACGGGTTTTGGCAACGTGCGAGAGACAGGCCGACACGCGAACGGCAGGCCCGCCCAGACTTAAAATCCCTCGCCCTTCACTGGGCATCCGGGTTCGACCCCCGGCGGGGCCACTGTAAACGCCGATTCAGCGCACCGCCTCGAGCCTCGCGTACTGCAGCACCAGCGTCTTGGAGCCCGCCTCTCGGAAGGCGATCTTGGCCCGCGCGTTGGCCCCTGCGCCCGTGACCGCCTCGACGCGGCCGATGCCGAACTGCGGGTGCCGGACCATCGAGCCGACGGGGAACGGGGACGGCACGGACTTGTGCTCGGCGAAGCCGCCGCCCGATGCGCGTTCGGTCGAGAAACTCCCGCGGGTGCGGCCCCACGCGGGCTGGGCGTCGTCATCTTCGAACCGCCCGAAGCCCGAGTCGTCGGACTGGTCGAGGATCGTTACGCCGTCCTTCGGAAGTTCGCTCAGGAATCGGCTGGGGATGGTGCGTTCCATCAGCCCGCGCTGGGTGCGGTACTTGGCGCTGGTGATGATCAGGTGTTCCATCGCGCGGGTGATTCCGACGAAGCACAGGCGGCGTTCTTCTTCCACGGCGGGGTCGGACTCCATCGCTCGAGCGCTGGGCAGAAGGCCCTCTTCGAGCCCGATCATCGCGGCGCCATGGAACTCCAGCCCCTTCGCGGCGTGCAGCGTCATCAGCGTGACCGCGCCGCGTGCGGGATCGACCTTGTCGGCGTCCGCCACCAGCGCCACGCTTTCGAGGTACGCGCGCAGCACGGCGAGCAGCGGCGGGACGAACGAATCGCCCGCCGTCGCCGGTGTCGGCACGTCAACCCCGTCGCTCGCGAGGTCGCCGAGGAAATCCGGCACCGCGTCTTCGTTCGCGGGCGGCTCCGCGCCGCTGGGGGCCGCGGCGATCACGCCCGCCTCGTCCGCGTAGGCCGGGTCGTTGCCCGCGTCGTACTCCTTCTCGAACTCGAGCGCGGAGGTGATGACCTCGTCGAGGTTGTCCGCCTTGTCGGCGTCCTCCTCGTTCTTCTCACCCGCCTTCTTGTAGTGACCCTCCAGGCCGGATTCGCGGATCACGCGGGAGACAAGATCATGCAGGCTGGCGGGCACCGCGGCGCCGAGGAACGAGCCCGCGCCGGTCCACGAATCCACCGTCTCGACGAACTTGCGCACCGCGGAGGCCGCGGCGGAGCCGAGGTCGGGCACGCGGTCGGCGGTGCGCATGGCCTCGAACATGGCGACGCCCCACTGCTTGGCGGCGGACTCGATCCGGTCGAGCGCGGTGGCGCCGATCTTGCGCGCGGGCTTGTTGGCGATCCGGCGCAGCGAGACGTCGTCGGCGGGGTTGGCGATCAGGCGGAGGTACGCCATGGCGTCCTTCACCTCTTCGCGCTCGTAGAACGCGGTGCCGCGGGCGATGACGTAGGGGATGGCCGCGCCGCGGAGCGCGTCCTCCATCACGCGGGAGAGCGAGTTGTTGCGGTAGAACACCGCGAAGTCCTTCCACGCCGGGCCGTTCTCCTGCCCCGGCTTGACGATCGAGCGCAGCCACTCGAGCACGACCGCGGCCTCGTGGCGCTCGTCCTTGCAAAGGATGACGCGGGGCTTCTCGCCGCCGGGCTTCTTCGTGAAGAGGTCCTTGTGCTTGCGGCGCTTGTTGTTGCGGATGAGCGTGTCGGCGGCGCGGAGGATGGGGGCGCGTGAACGGAAGTTCTCGCCGAGCGGAACCACCCGCGCGCCGGCGTACGTCTCCTCGAAGTCGAGGATGTTGGAGATGTCGGCGCCACGCCACGCGTAGATCGACTGGTCGGGGTCCCCCACCACGCACACGTTCGGCGACGCCTGGCCCTCGTCCTTGCCGACGAGCAGCGTCGAGAGCACGAACTGGGCCTTGTTGGTGTCCTGGTACTCGTCGATCATCAGGTAGCGCCAGCGCCCCTGCACCTGCTCGCGGGCGGCGGCGGACTCCTTCAGCATCCGCACCGAGAGCAGCAGCAGGTCGTCGAAGTCCGCGGCGTTGGCGAGACGCAGGCCCTTCTCGTACCCCTCGTAGATCCGCGCGATGGTCTTGGTGTTGAAGTCGGTGGCCCGGGCGGCGAAGGCGCGGGCGTCCATCAGGTCGTTCTTCGCGCCGGAGATCAGCGACAGCACGCTCCGCGCCGGCCAGTTGCTGGTGCTCATCCCCAGGTCGACCACGACCTTCTTGACCAGCGCGGCCTGATCGTCGCTGTCGTAGATGCTGAAGTCGTGGCGTAGGCCCCAGCCCGGCGCGCCCTGCATGGTGTCGGCGTGCTTGCGCAGCAGCCGGGCGCACAGCGCATGGAACGTGGTTACGGTCAGGCCGCGGAGTACCCGCTCGGGGGAGCCCATCCGGGACAGCGGCCCGTCGGTGAGCAGGTGGGCCACGCGCTCACGCATCTCACCGGCGGCCTTGTTGGTGAAGGTCAGCGCCAGGATCTGCCACGGCGGCACTCCCATGCCCAGCAGGTACGCGATGCGGCGCGTGATGACACGGGTCTTGCCGCTGCCCGCCGCCGCCAGCACGAGAACGGGCCCCTCGGTGGCGGTGACGGCGGCGCGCTGGGAGTCGGTGAGGCCCTTCAGGATCTCGGCGCGGAGCGCGTCGGGATCGGCGTCGCCGGGGCGGTCGTTCAGGCTGTCGAGGATCTCGTGCATGCTCGGGCGGAGCGTAGCACGATGGGCCTCATTTCAAGCGGCGTCGGCCTCGGCCTGTCCGCCCGCGTCCGGCCCGTTCGGGCCGGCGGAGGGGCGCACCACCGCCTCGCCGTGCTCGTTCATCACGATCAGGCCCATCTGCGTGAGCGCTGCGAGGGCGGCGCTCTGCTCCGCCTGCTTTTTGCTGTTGGCCCAGCAGGCGGGATAGCGTGTGCCGTCGACCTCGACCGCGACCTGGAACGCCTTGGCGTGGTCGGGGCCGTTCTCGTCCAGCAGCACGTAGACCGGCTGGGCATCGAGCACCTGCTGGGCGTGCTGCTGCAGGACGCTCTTGAAGTTCTGCTGGTGCCCGCTCTGGGCCGCGGCCTCGATGTGGTGGCGCAGGTGCGGGAGCAGGAACGCCCGGGCGGACTCGATGCCCGAGTCGAGATAGATCGCGCCGATCACGGCCTCCAGCACCGCGGCGGAGAGGCTCGAGGGGATCGCCGAGCGGGTCTTCATCCCCTTG
>JAFLCM010000287.1 GCA_017303565.1 Planctomycetota bacterium | reverse complement strand
AGGCCAACCAGGAGGCCGTGCGGGCCACCGAGGCGGTGTTCCTGAAGAAGGTGCTGGGGGTGGAGTGAGGGAGCTTCTCCTCCCCCTCGGCTCTCATCCCGGTTTCGCCGGACCCATCAGCGCCGGACCCAGCGCCGCCCTCGACATCAAGGCCGATGACACCTTTTCCATCAAGAGCAAGGTCATCGTCCTGCTCACCGACGGCGAGGAGAACATGGGCGAGATCACCGCGGCTCAGGCCGCCGAACTCTGCCGCCAGTGGGGCATCAAGGTCTACGCCATCGGCGTGGGCGCCGGCGGCGGGCGCCAGCCCGTCCAGCAGCGCCTGGCCAACGGCATGGTCATCATGCGCTCGGGCGCGGGCTTCGACGACCGACCGCTCCGCGAGGTCGCAAAGGTCACCGGCGGGCAGTACTTCGCCGCCAACGACCCCAAGTCACTCGCCAACGTTTACGCCGAGATCGACCGCCTCGAAAAGACCGAGATCAAGTCCCAGGAGTTCACCAACTACGACGAGAAGTTCGGCGTGCTGGCGGCGGCGGCCGGCGCGCTGCTCGCCGCCCAGGCCCTCCTCGGGGCGACCTTCCTGCGGAGGGGCCCGTGATGGACTGGGCCACCCCCGAGATGCTCCTTTGGCTGTGGGCGATCCCCCCGCTCGCGGGCCTGCTCGCGCTCACCCTGATCCGACGACGCCGCGCCACCCGCCGGTTTGTCGACGCCGAGCTCATCGCCCGCGTCGTCCCCGGCGGCGGCACCTCCGCCGCGCTTTGGTGGCTCAAGAGCGCGCTCGTCGTCATCGCCGCCGGCGCCGTGGTGCTGGCCCTCGCCCGCCCGCGCTTCAACCTCCCCGGCGAGGAGCCGCCCGCCCTCAACGAGCCCGCCCGCGGACGCGACGTCTGCATCATCATCGACGTCTCCAAGTCCATGCTCGCCGAGGACCTCAAGCCCAACCGCCTCGAGCGCGCCAAACTCTGGGTCAAGGACGTGCTCGAAGTCGTCCGCGGCGACCGCGTGGCCATCGTCGCCTTCGCCGGCACCGCCGTCGTCAAGTGCCCGCTCACCCACGACTACGCCTTCGCCCGCCTTCAACTCGAATCGCTCTCGCCCATCAGCGTCACCCGCGGGGGCACGAACATCGGCGACGCCGTCCGCCTCGCCATCTCCGAGGTCTTCGCCTTTGACGCGAGCAAGCCGCCCGAGGCGTCCTTCCGCGACATCCTGCTCATCACCGACGGCGAGGACCACGAGAGCAGCCCCGTCGACGCCGCCGCCAAGGCCGGCGCCCTCGGCGTCCGCCTCATCACCGTCGGCATCGGCGACGAATCGGAGGGCGCGCGAATCCCCATCACCGACGATCAGGGCCGCCGCACCTTCGTCACCTCCGCCGGCCGCGAGGTCGTCTCCCGCCTCGACCCCAAGACGCTGCAGGCCATGGCGCTCGCCACCCCGGGCGGCACCTCGTTCAACGTCGGCCTCGGCACCATCGAACTGGACAAGGTCTACCGATCGCTCATCGGCACCGCCGACAAGCGCGCCGCCGATCCCAACGAAAAGGCCCGCGAATCCGACGAGAGGCACGAGCGCTTCCAGTGGCTCATCGGGCTGGCCCTCGCCCTGCTGATGATCGAACACCTGCTGCCCGAGCGGCGAAGGATCAAGGCGTGACCATCCGGAGCATCATCTCGGCATCGTGCGGCGGCGCATGGGTCGCGGCGGCGATCCTCTGCGCGCCCCTCGCCTCGGGCTCCCCCGAGCGCGCCCGCGACCTCATCCGCCAAGGCAACGAGGCCTACAAGGCCGGCGACCACACATCGGCCCTGACCCGCTACACCGACGCCGAGAATGCCGACCCCGCCAGCCTCGAAGCCGTCTTCAACCAGGCGTGCGCCCTGTACCGCCTCGGAAAGATCGACGAGGCCGAGTCCGCCTTCCGCCGCGTCGATGCCGGCATCGGCCGCCCCGACCTCGCCCCCTCGGCCCGGTACAACCTCGGACGCGCCGTCTTCGACCACGCCGTCGAGCAGTCGGCCCAGGACCCCAAGAAGGGCGTCGAGGCCCTCACCCAGGCGGCGAACCTGTTCCGCGGCGTCCTCGACCAGGAGCCCACAGACGCCGACGCCGCCCGAAACCTCGAACTCACACGCCAGCGCATCCAGCAGCTCCGCGACGAGATCAAGAAGCGCGAAGAGCAGCAGAAGCAGATGCAGAAGATGCTGGACCAGTTGAAGAAACTGCAGCAACAGCAGCAGCAGGAAGCCCAGGAGAACCAGCAGCAGCAAGACCAGCAGCAGCAGCAGCAGCAGAACGAACAGCAGCAACAACAGAATCAGGGCCAGAGCCAAGGCCAGGGCCAAGGCCAGAGCCAGGGCCAAGAGGGCTCACAACAACAACAACAACAACAACAACAACAACAGCAGTCCAAAGACCAGCAGCGCCTGAACGACCAGACCGAGGCCCTCCGCCAGCAGCTGAAGGCCAACGATCAGCAGCAGCAGCAGCAGAACACCCCGGAGCCCTCGCCCCGCGAGAAGGCCGAGCAAAGCCTCGATGAGGCCCGCGAAAAACAGGACCAGGCCCAGCAAGACCTGCAGCAGAACCGCCCGCAGGACGCCGCCCAGAAGCAGCAGGAAGCCGCCGACAAACTCAAAGAAGCGGTCGAGAGCCTCAGCGATCAGAGCGAACCGAGCGACCAGCAGCCCGACGAGAACCAAGAGGAGCAGCAGCAGGCCGAGCAGCAGCCCCAACAGCAGGAACAGCAGCAACAGCAGGAAGCCCAGCAGCAGGCCCAGGAATCCCAGCAGCCCAGCGAGCAGGTTTCGCCGGAACAGAAGACCATCGACCGTCTCCTCGAAAAGGAGCGGAAACTCCGCGAGTGGCGCGAAGCGCGGGCCAAGGCCCTCCAGCGCCAACGCCCCGTCGAGAAGGACTGGTGAGCATGACCCGGCGCTTCATCGCCTTCATCTCGCTCCTCGTCACGCTGCTCAGCGGCGCCGCCCTCGCTCAGGACCAGCCCACCGTCAGCGTCGAGGCCAGCGTCTCGGCCTTCTCCGTCCCCGAGGGCCAGCGCTTCCGCCTTCGCATCACCGTCGAAGGTTCCGACACGCCGCAGCAGCCCGACCTCTCCGCACTCGACGGCTTCACCGCCGAGTTCGCCGGCGGCGGTTCCAACAACCGATCCTCCGTCGTCATCATCAACGGCCGAATGCAGCAGGACGAGTCCCGCGGCTACGTCTTCAACTACACCCTCACCGCCAACAAGGTCGGCAACCTCACCATCCCCGCCATCCCCGTCGTCGTTGACGCCAAGACGTACACCACCCGCCCCCTCACCATCCGCGTTACACCGCCCTCCGAAGACCCCGACGTCAAGTTCACCCTCACGCTCGACCCGCCGAACCCCTACGTCGGCGAGCCCAGCGTCCTCCGCGTCAAACTCCTGCTCCAGCGAAACCTTCAGGACGTCGACCTCACCTTCCGCGGCGTCGACGGCGTGCTCTCCGCCCCACGCCCCGAGCGCGCCCAGCAGGGCATGATGAGCTCCACCCTCGACATCCTCGGCGAGCGCGTCACCACCCGCAACGCCCAGGAAACCATCGACGGCGTCAACTACTACACCTTCACCGCCGAGCGGACCGTCATCCCCCTCAAGCCCGGCTCCTTCGAGGTCGGCGCCACCCTCAGCGGCGACGTCGTCCTCCGCCAGGGAGACGGCTTCTTCGACACGGGCGAACGCCGCACCGTCTCCGTGCCCTGCGAGCCGCTCCGCTTCAGCGTCCGCGACCTCCCCTCCGAGGGCCGCCCCGCGAACTTCAGCAACCTCGTCGGGCGCTTCACCGTCTCCGCCTCCGCCGACCCCGTCTCCGCCACCGTCGGCGACCCCATCACGCTCAAGATCACCGTCAACGGCCAGGGGCCGATGGACCGCGTGCCGCCCCCCAACCTCCGCCGCCAACTCGGCTCGGACCGCTTCCGCATCCCCGACGACATGGCCTCCCCCGAACTCCGACCGGGCCAGGTGCTCTTCACCCAGACCATCCGCCCGCTGTCGGACTCCGTGAACCAGATCCCGCCGATCGAGGTCCCCTTCTTCGACACCCGCACCGGCAAGTACGAAACCGCCCGTTCCAGCGCCATCCCGCTGCGCATCAGCCCGGCTCGGGTGGTGACCGCGCAGGACGCCGTCGCCGCCGCCGGCGCAGATCCGCGCCCGGCCGAGATCGAATCCCGCGAGGGCGGCCTCGAAGCCAACATCATCGATCCCGCCGCGCTCACGGATCAGCGCTTCAACCTCCGGCGCGAGGCTTC
>JAFLCM010000286.1 GCA_017303565.1 Planctomycetota bacterium | reverse complement strand
CCCGCCGCGAACTCGCCGACGCCGGCTGGAAGCCCGCCGGCAACGCCCCGCCCACCCGCGCCGACGGTGCCGTGTTCCCCGAGGTCTCCATCCTCGTCTCCAACGTGTCCTACCACCGCGATATCGCACAGGCCTTGGCCCGCATGTGGCAGGAGCACCTCGGCGTCCGCTGCCGCATCGAGGTCAACGAGTCCCGAGCCTTCAAGGAAAAACTCCGCGCCCGCGACTACATGATCAGCCGCGGCGGGTGGTGGGGGGACTACGGCGACCCGACCACCTTCCTCGACGCCCACCGCACCGGCGACGGCAACAACGACCGCGGCTACTCCAGCCCCGAGTACGACGCCCTCCTCGACCGCGCCGAGAACGCCACCGACCCCGCCGAGCGCTCCGCCATCCTCGCTACCGCCGAGCGCCTCATCGTCGAGCGCGACCTGCCCGTCGTCCCCCTTTGGCAGTACAACTTCTACTACCTCTGCCGCCCGCCCGAGCGTCACGGCTCCCCCAACCCCGGCGGGCTGAAGGGGATCACCACCCACCCGCGTCTGCTCCAGTACTACTGGCAGCTCGAGGTCGTGCGCTGAACCCGCACCTTGCTCCCCACCCGGATCGGCGCCCCGCGCGATGCTGAAGCGGCTCGTCCAACTCCCGCTCATCCTGCTGGTGATCTACACCGTCACCTTCGCGCTCGCGTGGCTGCTCCCCGGCTCCGCGGTGATGAACGCCGAGGGACGCCGCCCGCAGCCGGAGGTCGTCGCGGCGATGGAGCGCCAGTACAACCTTGACAGCCCCGGCCGCTTCTACGTCCAGTACCTCTACAACGCGACCGGCGCCCGCTGGCTCATGGTGAATCTCGGACTGGACCGGGGCCCGCCGCCCCGCGCCGTGCTCGATTTCGGCCCCTGCCTCCGCTACCGCGACTGGTCGGTCAACGAACTGGTCGCCTCGTCGCTCCCGGTGAGCGTCACCCTCGGCGCCGCCGCCATCGTCATCGCGCTGGTGATCGGGCTGGGCGCGGGCGTGGTGGGGGCGGTCCGCCCGGGTTCGTTCGCCGACGCCGCCACTCTCGGCCTCGCCCTCGTCGGCGTCAGCGTGCCCTCGTTCGTCATCGGCACGCTGCTCTTGCTGGTGTTTCCTCTGTGGCTCGGCATCGGCTCGGTCGGCTCATGGGGAAGGCCGCAGGACCTTTTGCTCCCCGCGTTCACGCTCAGCCTGCCTTTCGCCGCGTACATCGCCCGCCTCACCCGCATGGGCATCATCGAGGCGCTCACCTCCGACTACGCCCGCACCGCCCGGGCCAAGGGTGCCCCGCCCTCGGTCGTCGTGCTCCGCCACGCCCTGAAGAACGCGTTCCTCCCCGTCCTTTCCTACCTCGGCCCCGCCGCCGCCTACGCCATGACCGGCTCGTTCGTCGTCGAGCGTGTCTTCAACGTGCCCGGCCTGGGCCAGCACTTCGTCAACGCCGTCCAGAACAAGGACCTCTTCATCATCATGGGCGTGACGCTGGTCTATTCCGCGCTGCTCGTCACCTTCAACATAATCGTCGACGCGCTGTACCGGTGGGTCGATCCCCGGATCGCCTGAGGGTCGATCCGCGGATCGCGTGACGGCAACTCAAGCCTTCTCGTCCTCCTCCGGCGCGTCCCCGCCCGAGTCCTCCAGCCGCTTCTCCAGCGCCTCGACCCGGCGGCTCAGCCGCGCGATCAGGTCGTACGCCTCCCGCACCTGCGCCGACAGCCCGTCCACGTCGTGCTGCGTGAAACCCACCGCCTCCTCGAGCCTGTTGATGCGTTCGCTCTCCGCGCTCATCGGTTCGTCATGGTACCCTGAGCGCATGCCACGACTCCGCTCCGCCATCGCGCCGCTCGCCCTCGTCGCCGCCGCCTCCCCGGCGTTCGCCGCCAGGGTCAGCCTCAGCCTCACGCAGCCCACCGAGTCGCCCGCGCCCGAGCAGGCCACCGCGCCCGCCGAGCCCACCACCACAACCACCACCAACCCCAACCTCACCCCCGCGCGATTCCTCGACAAGGGCTGGTGGGGCTGGTCGATCGGCGCCGGCGTCGCCTTCAACAGCGAGAGCACCGACACCAACCTCGTCGCAAACCTCCACACCTTCCTTGCCGACGACTTCGAGTTCAACTTCGGCCTCGGCGGCTGGTACTACGCCCAGGACGAGGACGGCGAGGACGACGAGGATGCCAACGACGCGCTGGGCCTCAACCCCCGCTTCGGCTTCCGCTGGCACTTCGCCCGCCCCAAGGACAACGCCGACCGCTCCTGGTCCGTCTACGCCGAGGCCGGCATCGGCATGGTCTTCACCGACCACGAGGTCCCCCCCGGCGGCACGCACTACAACTTCACCCCCCACGCCGGCGTCGGCGCCACCTTCGCCCTCGGCGAATCCGGCGCCCGCTTCGACCTCGGCGTCCGCTGGGCCCACGTCTCCAACGCCAGCACCAGCGGCACCGACGACAACCCCTCCCGCGACAGCCCCATGGTCTACGCCGGGTTCATGTTCCCGTTCTGACCCGCGGCGACGGTCCGGTGCCGCGGAGTCCCGCTCACACCCCGAGCGTCTTCTTCATCCACGCCGCCGAACTCGCGACGATCTCGTCGAGGTCGGTCACCCGCGCCCGCCACCCGAGGTCGCGCTCAATCGCGCCGGGCGAGCAGAAGAGGCTCGCGGGGTCGCCCTCCCGCCGCGCCCCCTCGACCACCGGCACCCGCCGCCCCGTGACCCGTTCCACGCTCTCAATGATCCGGCGCACGCTCGTCCCGCGCCCGGTGCCCAGGTTGTACACCCGCCGGTCGCCCGGCCTCAGCGCCTCCAGCACCAGCGCGTGCGCCCCGACCAGGTCCTCCACGTGCACGTAGTCGCGCACCGCGGTCCCGTCGGGCGAACCCGGCCCGGGGTAGTCCGTCCCGAACACCGTGAACGATGCGTCGATGCCCAGCGCCGCCCGGATCGCCAGCGGGATCACCCGTGTCTCAGGGTCGTGCGAGTGCCCCAGCCGCCCACGCCGCTCGCAGCCCGCGACATTGAAGTACCGCAGCACCGCCGCCCCGAACCCCGCCGACCTCGCCCCCGGCGATTCGGCGTAGTCCGCCACGACCCGCTCCGCGTGCAACTTCGACCAGCCGTACGGGTTCACCGGGCGCTGCGGGCAGGATTCCGTCACCGGCAGCGCCGCCGCCCCCGGGTCGCCGTACGTCACGCACGACGACGAGAACACCAGCCGCGTCGCCCCGTGGGCGGCGCACGCCCGCAGCACGCTCTCGGTCCCGCCCGTGTTGGTCCGGTGGTACAGGAGCGGGTCGCGCACGCTCTCGCCCACATACGCCACGCCCGCGAAGTGCATCACCGCGTCGGGTTTCGCTCGCGAGAACGCGTGATCCAGCGCCGCCCGGTCGTTCACGTCCGCCACGAACGCGCGGAAGCGCCCGGAGTCGCCCGCCAGCGCTCCGAGCGTCGCCGCCGCGTGAGGACTCGCCCGCCCCGGCAGCATCGCGTCGACGCTCGTCACCTCGTGCCCGCGCTCCAGCAGCAGCGCGCACGCGTGCGAGCCGATGTACCCGGACCCGCCTGTCACGAGGACTCTCATCGCCCCTGAAGATCGGCCCGAAGACCGTTCGAGTCCACAGACGACGCCTCGCGCCCGCACTCCGGGCACCGCTCGGCCCCCGACCCCCGCAGGTCGTACCCGCACCCCTCGCACTGGTGCGCCCCCAGCCGCCTCGGCTGCGCGAAGATCACCGCCCCCACCCCGAACAGAAGCGCCGCGTAGAACCCCGACACCATGTAGATCACCCGCCCATACCCCGCCAGCGTCCCGATGAACCCCATCCGCGCCGCCGCCCCCGGCTCCGAACCCATGTACCCGGCCCACACCGTGAACGCCGCCAACGGCAACAGGCTCCCCACCAGGAGCGCGAACCCCAGCCAGCGCCGGCGCCACACCGCCAACCCAACCCACACCGCGATCGCGTACAGCGCCAGCAGGATCACGCCGAAACTGTAGACCCCGCGCTCAGCCGCCTTTCGTCCGCGGCACCCGCAGCGCCATCACGTGGTCGTCGCTGAACGTCCCGTCCTCGAACCGCACGAAGTCACGGCGTGTCCCCTCGATCTCGAATCCGAGCGACCGGTACAGCCCGACGGCCCGGTGATTCACCGCGAAGACGTCCAGGTCCAGCCGCGTCACACCGCGCCCTTCACCTGTCTCCGCCCACGCGATGATCGCCTCCATGAGCGCCCGCCCCACGCCCAGCCCCTGAAACTCAGGGTGAACCCCGACGGACAGGTGCGCGACG
>JAFLCM010000285.1 GCA_017303565.1 Planctomycetota bacterium | reverse complement strand
CAGCCGGACCGACCCGTACTCCCCTCTGCTCCCGGCCAAGAGTGCCTTTGTTCCGCCCCGGTGGAACCCTCACCCCCCGCTCTACGAAAAGACCCATGAAAGGAGCCTCGCATGGCCCTCGTGGGTAAAGCCGTGCGACCCGAGTTCCGCCGCGCCCTGACGGTGATCGAAGTCGTGGTCGCTCTGTTCGTTCTTGTCATTATCGTCGGCTTTTTATTACCGATGCTGTCTACGCGCCACCCTCGCGGCGGTCGCCAGATCAAGTGCGCCACCCAGGTCCGCGGCATCCACCAGGGCTACGTCTCGTGGGCCCAGAACAACTCCGAGTCGTACCCGCGACCGGACGTTCTCGACCGCGCCAACACCACCGAGGTCGCCGAGACCACCGGCACCGGCGGAAAGAACCGCACCGGCAACATCTGCTCCGTGCTGATGTTCAACAAGGTCCTCACCGCCGAGGTGTTCATCAGCCCCGCCGAGGTCAACCCCAACATCCGCGCCATCACCGAAGGCGAGTACGACTTCGTCAACCCCGACAACGTCGCCGCCGGCTCCTCCGCCGACCAGCGCGCCCAGGCCGTCTACGACCCCGTCTTTAAGGGCACCCCGCGCACCGACGACCAGTCGGCCGTCATCGCCACCACCGGCAGCCGGCCCCCCACCAACGTCGGCAACAACTCCTACGCCCACATCCCCATCCTCGGCAACCGCATCCAGCTCTGGGGCACCGTCTCCCAGATCGCCACCATCGCCATCGTTGGCAACCGTGGCCCCTACTACGGCGACAACCCCACCCCGCGTGACGGCGTCACCTCCACCTGGGACCAGTTCCTCGACGACGCCACCATCCCCGTCGAGCAGGGCCGCGGCTCCGACTCCATGCTCATCCACGGCGGCAAGACCACCTGGGAAGGCAACATCGCCTACAACGACGGTCACGTGAAGTACGAGACCACGCCCACCCCCAAGGAAATCCAGATCAACTACCAGAACAAGTTCTGGCCCGACAACCTCTTCGTCAACGAGGTCACCGCCGACCAGTTCGGCGACGACCGCGAGCAGGACGCCTACCTCCGCGCCTGGAAGAAGGCCCCCCGCGTCGGCTTCGCTCAAGACGCCGCCCGCGTCAAGAGCAACAGCAACACCACCTACCAGTGGTTCGACGGCCAGACCGGCCAGTAAGCCACCATCGACTCCACGTTTCCCCCAAGGGCCGGCCCAGCGCCGGCCCTTTTTCATTGCCTTCGCCCACTGGTACCCCGCCGGTCCCCGGCGGGCATCTCACGCGCGCCCCGCACGCTCTCACCGCGTCCCGAGGACCCCGGCGCGTCTCTCTTCATCTGCGAACCGCTCCGCCGGGGCCGATGGAGGAACCGCATACGTCCCGGTGCACGCGCCCTAGCCTTCCCCATGGCCACGCGCCGCTCACTGCTGCTCACCCTCGCCGCCTCCGCCGCGGCCCTTACCGCCTGCACCCGCACCTCCATCTGGGAGGCCCGCTACGAGCCGTCGGCCCCCGGCGCCGACCTCCGCCCGATCGAACAGGTGAAGAACGCGCCCCGCCCCGCCATCCGGCGCGTGCCGTGGGAGCGCCTCGACGCCACCATGACCGAGTTCGAGCGCGAACTCGCCGCCAGCGACACCCCCCGCGAAGAGTGGTCCCCCGAGCAGCGCACCAGCGTCGACGCCAAACTCCTCCGCGGCCTGCAGGTCACCCAGGACCCTTCGGCCGTCACCATCCTCGGCGTCACCCAGTTCCGCACCACCGACTTCGACCGCCCCAGCGACGCCGACCTCGCCACCCTTGCCGCTCGCGCCGGCGGCGACACCGTCGTCTGGTCCTCCCGATACCTCGGCCAGGCCGAGCGCGTTGTCCAGGAGCCCGTCACCACCTACTCCACTTGGACCGCCTGGTACGGACGCAAGGGCCGCATGCGCACCGGCACCGACACCACCACCACCTGGGTCCCCGTCCGCGTGCAGGCCGACCTCCACGAGTTCGTCGCCTTCGTGCTCCGCGTCGCGCCCTGAGCAAACGAAGGCGGCCCGGGACCATCGCCCGGGCCGCACGCGGTCGTTCGGACCGGGTCAGCGCACCTTCTCATCCATGAACTTCAGGATGAGCGGGGCGATGGCGCCGCCGTCCTCCTCGAGCGCGAAGTGCCCGGTGTCGAAGAGGTGGAACTCCACGTTCTTCAGGTCACGCTTGTACGGGTGAGCCCCAGACTCAGGGAAGATCGGATCGTTCTTGCCCCAGACGATCAGCGTCGGCGGCTGGTGGTCGCGGAAGTACCGCTGCCACGCGGGGTACATGGGCGGGTTGCTCCCGTAGCTCAGGAACAGGTCGAGCTGGATCTCCTGGTTGCCGGGCCGGTCCAGCCCCGCCTGGTCCATCGTCCACGCGTCGGGGCTGATCGCCGACACGTCCCGAACTCCCGTGGTGTACTGCCACTTCGTCGCGTCGACCGTCAGCAGGTGGCGCAGCGCCTCGCGGTTCTGCTTCGAGGGGTCGGCCCAGTACTTCTTGATCGGGCCCCAGAACGAGTCCGGCAGCCCCTCCTCGTACGCGTTGCCGTTCTGCACGATCAGCCCGCTGATCCGTTCGGGGTGCGCCGACGCGATCCGGTACCCGATGGGTGCGCCGTAGTCCTGCACGTACACCGCGAACCGCGTCAGCCCGACCTCCCGCGTGAACTCGTCAACCACCGCCGCGAGGTTGTCGAAGGTGTACGCGAACCCCGCACGGTCGGGTGCCCCGCTCTGCCCATACCCGGGGTAGTCCGGCGCGATCACCCGGTACTTCTGCGCCAGCACCGGGATCAGGTCGCGGAACATGTGCGACGACGTGGGGAACCCGTGCAGCAGCAGGATCGCCGGCGCGTCCTTCGGCCCCGCCTCGCGGTAGAACATGTCGACGCCGCGCACGCTCACCGTCCGGTACCGCACGCCGACTTCAGACCGCGCCGCAGCGCCTTCGACATTCCCCGCCGCCCGAGCCTCCCCAAGCCCCACCGCCCCGGCGACCGCCACCGCCAAGAGCGCCGAAGCGCTCAACACGCCCAGCGCGCCAAGGGCCCGACGCCGCGAGTTCGAGATTCCAGTCGCCGTCTTCATGGTCCGTTCCTTTCGTGTGTGTGGAGAGCAGGGGGTCTAAAATAGACCAGTTGGTATATTGAATGCCACGCCAGCCCCCGCGTTTCACCCTTTGATTCATTTTCTGTAAGTGCTTGCCAAACAGATACTTACGGCCACCAACCGCTCGGATTCCCCCCCGGGTACCCTTCGCCCCGCGTGGACCCCCGCCTCCCCATCAACCAGCGCCGCGACGAGATCGCAGCCCTCATCCGCGACCACCAGGTGGTCGTCCTTTGCGGCGCCACGGGCTCCGGCAAGACCACCCAGCTCCCTCAGATCTGCCTCGAACTCGGGCGGGCCGCCGCCGGGAAGCGCCTCGCCCACACTCAGCCGCGACGTCTCGCGGCCCGCGCCGTCGCCGCACGCATCGCCCACGAAACAGGCTCGCCGCTGGGCGGGCTCGTCGGCGTCAAGGTCCGCTTCCAGGACACCACCTCGAAAGCCACCCGCGTCAAACTCGTCACCGACGGCATGCTCCTCGCCGAACTCGACGCCGACCGCAGCCTGTCCGAATACGACACCGTCATCATCGACGAGGCCCACGAGCGCTCGCTGAACATCGACTTTCTCCTCGGCGTGCTCCGGTCCATCGTCCCCCGCCGCCCCGACCTGAAGGTCATCGTCACCAGCGCCACCATCGACCCGGCCCGCTTCGCGTCGTACTTCGCCGGCCCCAAGGGCCCCGCGCCCGTCATCGAGGTCTCCGGCCGCACGTACCCCGTGGAGGTCCGCTACCGCCCCGGCAACGACGACGACGAGACCATCTCGATGGGCGCGCTCATCGACGCCGCCGCGGAACTCTGCTCGCCCCGACTGCCCGAGGGCGACATCCTCGCGTTCCTCCCGGGCGAGCGCGAAATCCGCCTCGCCGCCGACGCCCTGAAACGCTCCCGCCTCGACGCGGAAATCCTCCCCCTCTTCGCCCGCCTCTCCACGCAGGAGCAGGACCGCATCTTCTCGCCCACCGGCGGGCGGCGAATCATCCTCGCGACCAACATCGCCGAGACCTCGCTGACCGTCCCCGGCATCCGCTACGTCATCGACACCGGCCTCGCGCGGATCAACCGCTGGGACGCCGAGCGCCGCGTGCAGCGCCTGCCCGTCGAGCCCATCAGCCGCGCCAGCGCCGACCAGCGCGCCGGACGCTGCGGCCGCGTCTCCGAGGGCGTGTGCGTCCGCCTC
>JAFLCM010000284.1 GCA_017303565.1 Planctomycetota bacterium | reverse complement strand
ATCCCCGTCGCGGTGCGGCTCCTGAGCGATCAACTGACCCCCGTACTCGCGTACCGGCGGCTGGTCGTCGAGGACCAGCGCACCGCCCCGTCGTTCCTTCTCGAGTCCGTCGAGGGCGGCGAACGCCAGGGGCGGCACTCGATCCTCGGCGCGCACCCCGTCGTCGAGGTCGTCGCCCGCGAGCACCGCGTTCGCGTGACCGACCGGCGCGGCGTGGCCTGGTCCACCGCCGAGAGCGACGAGCGCGACCCGTTGATCGTCCCCGAGCGCCTCACCGCGCCCCTGCACCTGCACGGCCCGGTACGCCATCCGGGCGACGGGGCGTTGCCCGAGTGCTTCCTGGGCGGGTGGGTCGGCTTTGCGGGCTACGACACCGTGCGCTACGCCGAGCCGGGGAAACTCGGCTTTTCCTCAGCGCCGAAAGACGACCGGCGCCTGCCCGACCTGCACTTCGGCTTTTACGACGAGGTCGTGATCTTCGACCACGTGGACAAGGTGGTCCAGGTGGTTCGCCTGGTCGCCGTCCCGGTGGACGCGGGCGATGCCGGGGCTTCGGCGGCGTACGACGAGGCGTGCGCAGCGCTGGAAAAGACCCTCAAGGCGCTCCAGACCCACAGCAAGCCGCTGAGCGCCGGCGTGCTCGACGTCGCCCTCCCGCAGCCGCCCGGCGCGTCGAACATGACGCGCGAGGAGCACCGGTCCATGCTCGACAGGGCCCGCGAGTACATCAAGGCGGGCGACATCTTCCAGGTGGTGCTGGGTCAGCGCTTCGAGCGCCGCAGCGCCGCCGACCCCTTCGACGTGTACCGCGCGCTGCGCGCCGTCAACCCCAGCCCGTACATGGCGTACATGCAGTGCGAGGGGTGCATCCTCGTCGCCAGCAGCCCGGAGATCCTGTGCCGTGTGCGCCGCACGCCCTCGGGCGGGCTGGAACTGACCAACCGCCCGCTGGCGGGCACGCGCCGGCGCGGGGCGACCCCCGACGAGGACAAGGCCCTCGAGCGCGAACTCCTTGCCGACGACAAGGAGCGCGCCGAGCACATCATGCTCGTCGACCTGGGTCGCAACGACGTCGGCATCGTGGCCCGCCCCGGCAGCGTGGCGCTCCCGGCGATCATGGAGGTCGAGCGCTACAGCCACGTGATGCACATCTCCTCGACCGTCACAGGCGAACTCCGCGAGGGGCTGACGTGCTGGGACGCGCTCCGCGCCTGCCTGCCCGTCGGCACGATCTCCGGCGCCCCCAAGATCCGCGCCATGCAGATCATCGACGAACTCGAGCCGCACCGGCGCGGGCCCTACGGCGGCGGCCTGGGCTACGCCGGCCTGAACGGGGAGATGGACATCGCGCTGGCGCTCCGCACCGTCGTCGTCCCCACCGCGATGGCCGAGCCGGGGCGCTGGGTGTACCACCTGCAGGCCTCGGGCGGCATCGTCGCGGACTCACGGGACGACGCGGAGTACATGGAGACCGTGAACAAGGCCGCCGCGCTGGTCCGCGCCATCGACGTGGCGGAACGCGCGTTCGGCGCCGCTTGATCCCAGTCAGTGCCGGAAGTGCCGCACGCCGGTCGTGAGGCACGTCACGCCGCGGCGCTCGCACAGGTCGAACGTCTCGTGGTCGCGCTTCGAACCGCCCGCGTGGACAATCATGGTCACGCCGGCATCGATGAGCACCTGCGGCCCGTCGGGGAAGGGAAAGAACGCGTCGGAGCACGCGATCGCGCCGCCGGGCGCTTCCCGTAGCCGCGCGCCGGCCTTTTCGACCGACAGGCGGCACGAGGTGACGCGGTCCATCTGCCCGGCGCCTCCGCCGAGCATCGACACCCCGCCAGAACCGCCCGCCGCCCCCACCACCACCGCGTTGCTCGCGAGGTGCTTGACGATGGTCCACAGCCCCGCGGCGGCAGCGAGCCGCTCGGCGCTGGGCTTCGGCCCCGCGGCGTGGGCCCACGTCTCGACCTCCGGCAGCGCGTCGTCCGGCTCCTGCACCAACAGCCCGCCCTGGATGGCCCGGAAGGTCGGCGCCGGCGCGGCGCGGCGTTGGCGCTGGCCCCGAGGGGGGATCGCCATCAGCCGCACGTTCGCCCAGCGTGCCCGCAAGACGTCGAGGGCATCGGGCGCGAAGCCGGGCGCCAGGATCACTTCCAGGAACGCGCCCTCCTGCGCAAGCCGCTGGGCCGCGGGCAGGTCGATGGGCGTCGAGGCCGCGAGGATGCCCCCGAACGCCGCCACCGGGTCGCCCGCAAGAGCGCGGTCCACCGCCTCGAAGACCGAGCGGGCCGACGAGGCGCCGCAGGGGTTGGCGTGCTTGATGACGCAGGCGCAGGCGTGCCCGGGCGATGCGTCGGCGAGGTCGTCGCACAGCGCCAGCGCCGCCGCCGCGTCGTTCAGGTTGTTGTACGAGAGTTCCTTGCCGTGCATCTGCACCGCGCCGACGACCGACGAGTGCCCCGCACCGGCGCGGAAGCCCGGGTCGCGGTACAGCGCCGCGCGCTGGTGCGGGTTCTCGCCGTAGCGCAGGTCCTGGTGCTTGGGGAACGCGACGCGGAAGACCTCTGGGAACGGCCCGACGCCCTGGGTTTCCTTGGCGCCGAACCACGCGGCGATGGCCGTGTCGTAGGCCGCGGTGCGGGCGTACGCCGCGCCCGCGAACTGGCGGCGCAGCGCGAACGTGGTCGAGCCGTTGTGGTGATCGAGCTCGTTCATCAGCCTGCCGTACTGGTGCGAGTCGGTGACAACCGTCACGAACGCATGGTTCTTCGCCGCCGAGCGGATCATCGCCGGGCCGCCGATGTCGATCTGTTCGACGCACTCCTCGTCCCCCGCGCCCTTGGCGACGGTCTGCTCGAAGGGGTAGAGGCTGATGCAAACGAGGTCGATCGGGACGATGGCGTGCTCGCTCATGGCGCGGGCGTGGGCGGGGTTGTCGCGGACCGCGAGCAGCCCGCCGTGGACCTTCGGGTGCAGCGTCTTCACGCGCCCGTCCATCATCTCGGGGAAGCCGGTGACACTCTCGATGGGCGTGACGCGGACGCCCAGCGATTCGACGTGGCGCGCGGTGCCGCCGGTCGAGACGATCTCGACACCGCGGGACGCGAGGGCCCGGACGAGCGGCTCGAGGCCGGCCTTGTCGCTGACGGAGATCAGCGCCCGGCGGATGGGTACAAGGTCTGGCATGGCGGGAGTGATACCCCAGATGGGTCGGTTGGCTTGCGCACGGCTGTCAGTGGCATGGGCGGACGACGGGCGCTCAGCGCGGGGAGTACTTGTCCACGGAGCCGTCGGCGTTGACGAGGTACAGGTCGCCGTCAACCGGCGCGCTGACCGTGACCAGCCGCGTCTCCGGGCGCTCGACGCGATCCAGCACATCGCCTTTCTGCGCGTCGAGGCTCGTTAGCGTCCGCGCCGCGTCGTCCCAGACAATCAACCGCCCGTTCCGCACCGCGAGCAGCCGCCCGGCAACGCCTGGGGTCGCCCACTTGCGCGACCCGCTGGCGGCCTCGAAGGCGCAGAAACCCAGCGACGGCACGCTCACGTACACCGAGTCCTCGTGCACCGCGGGCTGGGCCGACAGCGCATCGGGCGTGCGCACCCGCCAGAGCAGCCGTCCCTCGTCGGAGATCGACCACACCGACTGGTCGGCGCCGGCGATGAAGACCGAGTTCTCGTTTGCAACCGGGTTGTTGTTCAGCCCGCCGAAGATGCTGCGCCGACGCCCGAGGCTCTCGCCCGAGCGCGGGTCGAGCACGATGACGTCGCCGGCCTGAGACACCACCGCGACCGACGGCCCGACAAACACGGGGTCGGCGGTGACGGTGCCGCCCAGTTTGTACGCCCACAGCTTGTAGCCTGTGTTCAGGTTGTGCCCGAGCACCTCGCCCGTGGAGGTGCCGAAGACGGCGATCCGATCGGAGATGACCGGGCGGGTGTTGGCGATCTCCGCGAGCTTCTGGCGCTCCAGGATCGCGCCGTTGCGGGCGTCGAGCACCTGGATCTCCGACTCGCCGCACGCGAGCACCTTGTTGTCCAGTCGCGCGTTGCCGACGAACTTCATCAGCGGCGAACCCAGGTCGAGCGACCAGCGGTTCTTGCCGGTCGCCGGCTCCATGACCGTCAGGATGTTCCGCTTGTCCTGGACCGCGATGAGGTCGCCCAGCACATCGATCGACTTCGCGCCGGCCTTGGCGTCCACCTGCGGGTAGCCGCGCCACTCCGAGCGGTAGCCGAGAGCGCCCATCGGATCGACGCTCGGCGCGGCCTCGCTCCCGCCCTTCGCGCCGGGCGCGGCGGCACCGGACGCGTCCCGCTGCCCACGCG
>JAFLCM010000283.1 GCA_017303565.1 Planctomycetota bacterium | reverse complement strand
TGCCACCGGAGCGCCAGGCGACGTAGGCAAATCCGAGCACGAAGACGGCGAAGGTGGCGAAGGTCGTGCCCACCACGAAGGGCACATTGTTGAGCTTCTCGAGCGGGGTCTGGGCGAGGATCCGAAAGAACAGCGCCGGAAGGGCGATGTAGATGAGGAAGAAGTTCATCCAGCCGAGACCGGCCTCGGGGATCGCCGTGCCCTTCCACGCCTTGTAGCGGGCCGTGAAGAAGCCGAGCGCGATCAGACGCGGACTGAGCATGGGCGCCTCCGTGTGCGGCACACGCCGCAAGCGTGAGACTAACAGCGGTCCCCCGTACCCGTGCATGAAATTTCTGTGAAACACCCCCCACGTGCCGGGGAGCGCCCTCACTCATCCAGCGTCCGCTGATGGTCCTCGAAGCGGTTCTGGTACACGTCCATCCCCTTCATGTACAGCCCCTCGGGGTAGTACCCCTGCACCTTCCGCGCATCGCCGAAGTGCTTCATCGTCCGGCGCTCGCTCTGGAGGATCGCCGGGTCCGTCACCACCCTCGTCGTGAACCGGTCCACGAAGTGCCGCGGCACGGGGATCACGCAGCCCACCGGCGTGCCCCTCGGGATCAGCACGTCCACGTGCGGGCGCGTGATCTTCAGGTTGAACGTGAAGTCACGCCGGAGGTTGTCCGTCTCGATCACCCCCGTCATGTGCATCACCGCGTCGAGCGGGAAGTTCGGCGGCGTCACCGTCATCAGGTTCACGCCCGGCGGCGTCCGCAAGACCCACCGGTTCTGCACCGTCACGATCCCGGTCCCGAAGTGGCTCGACACCATCTGCACGCTCAGGTCCGACCTCGGGCACAGACAGTGGACCAGCGTGTCCTCGGGCCGCTCGCCGCCGTTCCACCGCGCCACCACGTCGTACGCGCTCCGCACGATGAACCCGTACTGATTCCCGATGGTCAGCGGCAGGCAGAAGTACGCGTGCTTCACGAACCAGTCGCGCTTGAAGTTCCCCTTCAGCGGCTCGAACAGCCGCTCGAAGAGCGCCTCAGCGCCGTCATACTCGGGGATGACCCACATCTCCCCCTCCGGCACCTTCACCGGGTCGGGCAGGTTCTCGCCGGGGTCGTAGAACTCGCCGGGCTTGACGTACTGGCTCACGGGATCACCTCCGCCGCCACCTCGACCGGCGCCCACAGTTTCCGCGACAGCCGGTCGTCGGTGTACAGGTGCACCGGCTGATCGGGCGTCATCCCCGGCGCTTCACGGAATCCGCCCCGCCCCGGCGGCACCGAGATCGCCAGCATGAACCCCGGCAGCAGCACCACGTCGCAGATCCGGATCACCCCGTCGCTGCGGAACCGCACCGCCCGCACGTGCGCCGGCTCCACCCTCACCGCCGACGACGGGTCCCCCGGGCGCTCGACGATCACCCGCTCGAAGCGCACCTCGTCGATCCGCTCCGCGGCCAGCGTGTGCAGCAGCGCATCGCGCACCCGCAGCCGCGCCCTGACCGACGCGAGCACGCACCGCGACAACACCGGCTGGTTCGGGGGCATGGCCCGATGGTATCGCTCGGGACCGGAGCGTGAAGGCCGTCCGGCCTACAGCCGTTCCGTCGCCAAACTCGCCAGGCTGGAGCGCTCGCTCCGCGCCAGGGTCACATGCCCCACCACACCCGCGCCCTTCATCTTCTCGACCGCGTACGTCAGCCCATTGCTCGACGCATCGAGGTACGGGTGGTCGATCTGCTCGATGTCGCCCGTGAAGATGATCTTCGTCCCCTCGCCCACGCGGCTGACGATCGTCTTCACCTCGTGCGGCGACAGGTTCTGCGCCTCGTCGATGATGATGAACTGGTGAGGGATCGAACGCCCGCGGATGTACGTTAAGGGCTCCAGCACCAGACGCCCGTCGGCGATCAGCTTCTGCACCCGTTGCTCGGTGGTGTGGCTCTCGGCGTTCTGGTTCGGCGCGCCCCGCGTGCTCAAGAGGTACGCCAGGTTGTCGAAGATCGGCTGCATCCACGCCGTCAGCTTCTCGTCCTTGTCGCCCGGCAGGTAGCCGATGTCGCGCCCCATGGGCATGATCGGCCTCGCCACCAGCAGCTTCTCGTACCGCCCGTCGGTGAACACCTTCGACATGCCGGCGGCCACCGCCAGCAGCGTCTTGCCCGTGCCCGCCGCGCCGATCAGCGTGACCATCCGCACCTCGTCGTCGAGGAGCAAATCCAGCGCCATCGTCTGCTGCACGTTCCGCGCCATGATGCCGAAGGTCGGCTTCCGCGGCTGAGTCACCGGGATGACGTGCCCCGTGTCCGCCAGCCGGCGCGCCAGCCCCGTGTGCCCGTCCTCGGCCTGGTCGATCAGGATCACGTACTGGTTCGGCTGCAGGAGCGCGTCGATGGAGCGCTTCCGCGAAGCCTCGTCGTCGCCGTCCTCCGCCGCCCCGCCCGACTGCGACAGCGCCTTCAGGCGGTCGTCGGTCACGCCGGGCACCCGCGGCTCGGTCGCGCCCGCGGCCTTCTCGGCCTCCAGCATCGCCGGGGCCAGCCGCTCCACCGCCAGCATCCGCTCGCTGTAGAGCTCGTCGATCAGCCCGCCCTCGCACCGCAGCGTCACATAGCCCGTGTACAGCTCGTCGACGTTGACCTTCTGGTTCTCAAAGTCCTCCGCGTGGATGCCCAGCGCGTCGGCCTTGATCCGGGCGTTGATGTCCTTCGACACGAACACCGCCGGCTCGCCCTTCTCCAGCAGGTTCCACGCCACCGCGATGATCCGGTGGTCCGGCGTGTCCTCCGCCAGCGCTGGCGGCATGTCCTCCCGCGCGATCACCACCCGCAGCGTGCCCCGCGGCGAAGAGCCCACCGCCCCGTCGTCGGGCGTCTCGCCCTCCTCGTTCAGGTCACCCAGGTTCACGCCCTCGGTCAGGTCGCCCAGGTCACGCAAGCGGTCGAGGAACCGGATGCACTCGCGCGCGTTGCGACCGATCTCGTTGTTCACGCCCTTGAACTTGTCCAGTTCCTCGAGAACGGTGAACGGGATCACCACGTTGTTCTCCTGGAACACGAACAGGCTCTTGGGGTTGTGCAGCAGGACGTTCGTGTCGAGCACGTACGTGCGCACGCCCTTCTCCGCGCCCGTCAGCGCCAGGCGCGAGGCCTTGCCCGCCGGGTTCCCCCGGCTCTTCGTGCCGTTGCGCCCAGCCCGGTTTGTCGTTGGTGACTTCGACGTGACGCTTCGACCTTCCGCTTCTCTCGCGGCCCGGACCTGCTCCGCCGCCCCGCCCTGAAATCCGCCCGCTCCGCCGCCTTTCCCTCCCGAACCTCCCGGCCCCCCGGCGCCCCCCGGTCCCACCGGCATCAGCCGAAGACCGATCTGCTCCGGAACCGCGGCGGGGTCACGAACGACGGCGTGAGGGCTCTTCAAGCGGCGCTCCTTGCCTGCGTTGTCTCTCTCCAAAGGTCGCCTGTGCACAACAGCGATTCGACCGGCGACCTCCGACGGATGCCCCGAACCCATCCTTGGGCCCGGCGGTTATCCGACGTTGCAGTCTATCGGCTCCCGCGCCGGGGGCCAGTGAGCGTTTGTCTCGCCTCCGCGCCCGATCGACCGCCAACCCCGCACCAGCCCGCCGCCCGGTATCGTCCGTCAGGTTCTCGTGAACCCCTCAAGCCCCGCTCGACCCCCGGCCGCACGACCCCCGGCCCAGCCAGGAGCCCGCCCCGTGTCCGCCCGCGCCGCCGCCGTCCTCATCGCCCTCTTCGCGCTGGGAGCCGTCGCGTTCTGCTGGTTCATCATGGGGCCCGACGGCGTCGAGTTCGCGATCGTCGGCCTCGTCATCGCCGTCTTCAGCGCCACCATCGGCATCGTCGCCCCCTTGCTGGGCAAGAAGCGCGGGGTCACCCGCGAGCCGCCCGCGCGCTGACACGCCCCAACGCAAGCGCCCCCGAGACACCAGCCGCCGCGGGCAAACGTCTACCATCGCGGATGCTGAAATCCGCCCGCGCCGCCGCCCTTGTCGCCCTCTCGCTGTGCCTCCCCGCCCACGCCGACGAGGGCATGTGGCTGCTCAACGCCCCGCCCGTCGCCCAGGTCCGCCGCACCCACGGCTTCGAACTCACCCCCCAGTGGCTGCTCCACCAGCAGCGCTCCGCGATCAACTTCGGCGGCGCGTCCGGCTCGTTCGTCTCCTCCGACGGCCTGGTGATGACCAACCACCACGTCGGCTCCGACGCCGTCAGCAAACTCTCGACCCCCCAGCGCGACCTCCTGAAGAACGGCTACCTCGCCGCCACCCGCGCCGACGAACTCAAGGTCCCCGGCATGGAACTGACCGTGCTC
>JAFLCM010000282.1 GCA_017303565.1 Planctomycetota bacterium | reverse complement strand
ACATCGCCGTCGACGGCATGGGCGCCGGCGGCACGGCGTTCGTCGAAGCGCCCGAGTTCGGCCCCGATGCCGCCATGGGCATCGAGTCCTTCGATCAGCGCGAGGCGGTGGTCTCTTCGCCGCTGGAGCACATCGCCGCGGTCCGCGACGAGATCGCCAAGGGCCTGCGCAGCGCCCACCTGTCGATGGGCGCCTCGGGCGTGGACGCGCCACCCGCCCCCGCCGCACCGGTTTCGCCCAGAGGCCCCGCCTCCATCGCCACCCCCCGCCCCGGCCAGTCCCGCGCCGAGGCCACCGGCGAGCAGTGGCTCAACGAATCGCTGCAGCGCACCAAGCAGATCCTCGACCAGCGCCACCCCGACGGCAAGGTGACCGTCGGCAGCCTGGCGTCCGCGGCGTGGCAGGCGTTCACCTCGGAATCGCGGCCCGGCGCGACCACCACTCCCGCCCTCACCAACCCCGCTCTCGCCAACCCCGCCCTCCCCGGCGTCGCCGCCACATCCACCCCGCCACAGGCGTTTGATCCGTCGATCGCCTGCGAGGGGCTGGAGCGCGTGCTGATGGTCAGTTTCGTCGGCGTTGGCGCGACCGGCCCCGCCGCCGACCGCGAGCGGGTTCTCGCGGAGCGCTTCGAGCGCGGGGCGTTCTGCGTCCTGGGCCCGGGCGGCTCGCCGGAAGAGACCGAGCTGCTCGCACAGGCCAAGAAGGAGATCGGCATCAGCACGCCGGGTGACGACGACGCCCGCGCCCGCCTCCGCGCCTGGCTCGACGGGCAGAAGGACCTGACGGCGGTGATGTGGGTCCCCGCCGACGGGCGGTTCAACCCGGTGCTGGTCCTCAAGCCCTCGATGCCCGAGGACGTGAAGCGCGCGGTCCGCGACGCCGTGACGGGGCGGTAGCCCGCGTCGCGAACGTCAATGAAACGGCCTGTGGTCGCCGGCGGCGGCGCCGCCGGATCACGGGATCATGAAAACCCGCGGCCCGAGAAGCGGGCGCTCGCCGGTCCGGCACCACCACCCGCTCGAAGCGTCAATCCTCTTCGTGCTTGGGCTTGTACGCCGCCACGATGTCGGCCTGCACGTTCGGGGGCGTGCGCTCCGAGTGGCTGTAGTTCATCGTGAACGCGCCCTGGCCGGCGGTGATGCTCTTGAGCTGGCCCGAGTAACTGCCCATCTCCGCCAGCGGGACCTTGGCGTGGATGATCGCCATGTCGCCGGGGATCATGTCGGTCGAGAGCACCTGACCGCGCTTGGACGAGAAGTCGGCGGTGATGTCGCCGATCTTCGACGCCTGGCAGGTCACCTCGACGTCGACGTACGGCTCGAGCAGCGCGGGGCGGGCCTTGCTGATGGCGTCGATGAAAGCCCGCTTGCCCGCGGTGACGAACGCGACTTCCTTCGAGTCCACCGGGTGGTGCTTGCCGTCGTAGACCATCACGCGCACGCCCGTGAGCGGGTAGCCCGCGACGGCGCCCTGGTCGAGCACCATCCGCACGCCCTTCTCGACCGCGGGCAGGAACTGGCGCGGGATGCTCCCGCCCACCGTGTCGTCGACGAACTCGAAGTCCTCGTGGCTGTCGCCCACGCTGGTGCCCGCGGCGGAGAAGCCCGCGATCGGCTCGACGCGCAGGAACACCTCGCCGAACTGCCCCGCGCCGCCCGTCTGCTTCTTGTGGCGGTGGTGGCCCTCGGCCTTGGCGGTGATCGTTTCCTTGTACGGGATCTTCGGCGGCTTGGTCTCGAGGTCGAGCTTGAAGCGGTTGTGGAGTTTCTCCAGGACCATCCGCATGTGCAGTTCGCCCATGGCGCGGCAGACCGTCTCGTGGGTCGCGGCGTTGCGCTCGATCTTGAACGTCGGGTCCTCGTCGGCGATCTTGCGGAGCACGTCGCCGATCTTGCCCTCGTCGTTGCGGCTCTTGGCGCCCACCGCCAGCCCGTACATGGGCTTGGGCATGGGCACGTCGAGGAAATGCAGGGAATCGAGGTCGTGGCTGCCGTGGAGCACGCCGCCGAAGTGGAGTTCGTCGATCTTCGCAAGGGCGATGATGTCACCGGGGATCGCCGAGTCGGTCTCCTTGTGGTCCTTGCCGAAAACCTTGTGGATGTGCGCGATGCGGACCGGCTTCTTGCTGTCGCCGATCAGGAGGCTGCTGCCCGGCGCGATGGTGCCCTGGTGGACGCGGGCCATGGCCAGTTTTCCGACGAACTGGTCGGTGGTGACCTTGAAGATGTGGGCGACCGGGTCGGCCTTGGGGTAGAGCGCCGGGTGCCACTCCACCTCCGCGTCGCCCTGGCGGACCAGGAACGGCGCGGGCGTGCCCTCGAAGGGGCTGGGGCACAGGTTGGCGATGATGTGCAGGAGGTCGTCGAGGCCCGCGCCGCTCTTGGCGGAGCAGAACATCACCGGGATCAGGTGCCCGTCGCGCAGCGCCTTTTCGAAGGCGTCGTGCAACTGCTTGGGCTCGAGGTTCTCGCCCTGTTCCAGGTAGGTGTTCATCAGCATGTCGTCGACCTCGACGACCTGCTCGACGATCTTCTGGTGCGCCTCGGCGACCGAGCCGAACGCCACCGCACCGGACTTCTGCTCCCAGATGTCGATCACGTCCTTCCCGCCCGGGGTGGGCAGGTTTACGGGCAGGCACTCGGGTCCGAAGGTCTTCTGGATGCTCTCCAGCAGCCCCTCGAGGTCGTTCACGTGCTCGTCGATCTTGTTGACGATGATGAACCGGGGCAGGTGGCGCTCCTCGGCGGCCTTCATCACCCGGCGGGTGTTGGTCTGGATCCCCCGGTCCGCCCCGATCACCACCGCCACGGTCTCGACCGCGGGGATGACGCTGAGGAACTGCCCGATGAAGTCCGGGTAGCCGGGGGTGTCGATGAGGTTGACGTGCCGCCCCTCGTGGTCGAAGTTGATCAGCGCCGCGTTGAGCGAGTGCTTGTGGTGCTTTTCTTCAGGCTCGAAGTCGCAGACGGTCGAGCCCTCCTCGACCGTCCCGGCCCGCCCGATGAGTTTCAGCCGGTGCAGCAGGGCTTCGGCCAGCGTGGTCTTGCCGGCCGCGGCGTGGCCCGCGAGGGCGATGTTCCTGATGTCGGCGGTGGTGTAGGAGGGCATGAGACGAACGCTCCCGAGCAAGGCCGGAGCGCGTCGGCGGGGCGGTTCCGTGTCGCCCGCGAGACGGAGCGTGCCAACGGGCCTCTCTGCCCGTTCCACGCCACGAAGGCGACAGGGCCCCACCGGCCTCGCGGCCGCTTGCCCGAGCCAAGTGTATCGCAAATCCCCCCAGCCTTCCCCGCCTCACTCCCGCGTCTCCGCTCTACGCCCGTTCGCTCTCCCGTTCCTGAGAAACACGCCCCAGCCACACGCCCAGCCCCGCCCCGATCAGGCACAACGGCGCGGCGAACCACACCAGCGGCACGCTCGACGAGCGCAGCGCCGTCTCCAGCCACGCCCCGAGAACATCCCCGCCCCGGTACACGAACGTGTCGATGAAACTCTTGGCGGTGTACTTCTGCTCCGGCGGGATGACCGTGTACAGCGCCTCGCGCCCGGGGCGGTCCACGCCGTAGTGCACGGTCCGGCGCGTCACAACCGCCGGGACGACCGTGCCCACCGCCGGGCTCTGACCCATCCACACCAGCCCAGCCAGCGTCACGAGCGGCGTGGTCGCCAGCGCCCCGCTGGGGCCGATGGCGCGGAGCACCCGGCCGGTCAGCAGCAGCTGCACCGCCAGGGTGGCGAGGTTGGCCCATTGGTCGATGGTCGCGTTCAGCGCCGTGCGCGCCGACTGGTCCGCCGCGGCCTCCATCACCACCCGCTGCTGGATGAGCCAGAAGAACGTCGAGGTGACGGTGTAGATCAGCAGGTACCCGCACACCCCCAGCAGCATCGGCGACCGCGCCACCGCGCCGATGCCGGAGAACACACCGCCGCCCTTGACATCGGCACCCTCCCGCTTCCCGGCGAGCCCGGCGGGCAAAGCCCCGCCCGCGTACAGCGTGCGTCTCCCCGTTGCGTTCGCCAGCCGCGCCGCGACCTCCAGCCCCGCCGCCAGCGCCAGCATGAACACCCACGCCGGGAGGCGGGCCCCGGCCATCTCCTTGGCGGCCGTCGCGCCCGCGAGCATCCCCAGCGTGGCGCCCAGCGCGACCAGCCCGTACGCCCGCAGCGAGCGCTCGCGCGGGAACACGTCGGCCATCAGCCCCCAGAACACACTCACGCACGTCATGTTGAAGACGCTGGCCCAGACGAAGAACGCGTAGCCCACCATGTACCGCTGCGCCTCGGGCACCAGCCACTTCGCCAGCGCGAACAGCAGCAGGTTGCAGGC
>JAFLCM010000281.1 GCA_017303565.1 Planctomycetota bacterium | reverse complement strand
CCAGCTCGACCTCAACAGCGTCCTGAGCCAGGGCGGCGCCGGCGGCGCGGGCGGCGGTGGTGGCGGCGGCGGCGGCGGCGGTTCGCTCTTCTCCAACCAGGGCCAGAACCAGAACGGCGAGGGCGGACCCTTCAGCCAGAACGAGCGCGCCCAGCTCAACCGCCTCCTCGAGATCATCCAGACCAACGTCGACTTCGCCGGCTGGAAGGACAACGGCGGCGACACCGGCGTCGTCCAGGAACTCAACGGCAACCTCATCATCACCAACACCGCCCGCAACCACCGCGAGATCCAGGGCCTCCTCAACCAGCTCCGCGAGGTCCGCAACCTCCAGATCAACGTCCAGACCCAGTTCCTCGTCGTCAGCCAGGCCTTCTTCGAGCAGATCGGCTTCGACCTCGACATCTACTTCAACGCCCAGAACAACCAGTACGCCTCCGCCAAGCAGCAGCAGCGATTCTTCGGCGTCGACTCCTTCGGCGAGGGCGTCAGCGTCCTGCCGTCGGACCTCATCGGCACCTCCGACCGCACCAACTTCACCACCAACTACAATGTCGCCTCCGTCGACGACGACGGCACCATCACCTACGCCTTCGACCAGACCCCCTTCGCCGTCGTCGCCCCCAAGGACTTCAGCGTCATCCCCGTCCAGAACGGCTCCGACGCCATGGCCCAGCGCCTTCTCGGCGGCAGCCAGTTCGCCCAGGACGTCCTGGCCGCCAACCCCGCGCTCGCCATCGCCGGCCAGTTCCTCGACGACATCCAGGTCGACTTCCTCGTCACCGCCACCCAGGCGGACCGGCGCTCGGTCGCCCTCACCGCCCCGCGCCTCACCATGACCAACGGGCGCGCCGCCAACATCTACGTCGCCAACCAGATCGCCTTCGTCTCCGACCTCACCCCCACCGTCGGCACCTCCGCCGTCGCCTTCGACCCCACCCTCTCGACCGCGAACGAGGGCTTCACCCTCGTCGTCCGCGGCGTGGTCTCCGCCGACCGGCGCTACGTCACCACCGCCATCCAGGCCTCGATCGCCCAGCTCCAGCGCCCCTTCCGCTCCGTCCCCGTCAGCGCCGTCGCCGCCGGCACCGGCGGCACCAGCGGCGCCCCCATCGTCTCCACCTCCGCCATCGAACTCCCGACCACCACCGTCACCCAGGTCCAGACCGGCGTGACCATCCCCGACCAGGGCACCATCCTGCTCGGCGGCCAGCGCGTCGGCTCCGAGATCGAGGTCGAGACCGGCGTCCCCATCCTCAGCAAAATCCCCATCATCAACCGCTTCTTCACCAACCGCATCGAGACCCGCGAGGACCAGACCCTCATCATCCTCCTCAAGCCCACCATCATCATCCAGCGCGAGTCCGAAGAAACTCACTTCCCCGGCCTCAACGACCAGCTCAAGAACCCCTTCGGGCAGTAACCCGAAGGCACCGGGCCACTCAGCCACGTTTCAGGACCACCCAACGCCCGCGGGGCCAACCCCCGCGGGTTTTTCTTTCCGCCCGCCCCGGTTGCCCCGGACACGTCGCGGCGGCTACACTCTTTCCCCCCAAAACGCCGTCACTTTGAGGACTTCTCGATGAAAGCCACCGCTCTCCGACCCGGGTACGCGTGCCGCATGGACGGCAAACTCTTCGTCATCACCAAGTTCGAGCACCGCACCCCCGGGAACCTCCGCGCCTTCATCCAGGTCAAGCTCCGCGACGTGATGAACGGCAACTACATCGAGAAGCGCCTCGCCTCCGACGACGAAATCGACGTCACCACCGTCGACCGCGTCAACATGGAATACCTCTACCAGGACGGCGATTTCTTCGTGTTCATGGACACCGAGTCCTTCGAGCAGATCCAGATCTCCGCCGACATCTGCGGCGAGTCGATGCCCTACCTCGCCCCCAACTCCCAGACCATCATCCTCATGCACGAGGGCAAGCCCCTCATGCTCGAACTCCCCGCCGCCGTCGAACTCACCGTCACCGACACCCAGCCGGGCGTCAAGAACGCCACCGCCACCAACCAGCTCAAGGAAGCAACCATGGACACGGGCCTCAAGACCCGCGTCCCCGCGTTCATCAACCAGGGCGAGAAGGTGAAGATCTCCACCGCCGACGGCTCGTACCTGTCCCGCGCCTGATCGCGGAGCCATCTCCCGCGATCGCTGACAAATGAATAGAGATTCACGCCCACACAGCCGGTTTCCCACCGGCTGTTTTCGTGCGCCCTTCTCGGACGCTCCCCAACCGGCGCCCGCGCGCCACCGCCCGAAGTTGGGTGTGAAGTCTGTTTGAACCGGCCCCCGAACGCTTTCCCGAGGCCCGCATCCGATGAATGATGCAACCGTCCGCTCCGGTCGTCGAACAACATGGCGGAGACGCGCTCAATCGCGACCGTTTCTCGGAGCGAGCGCAGGGATGAAAGCAGCCGACACGCGCAGGGAGCGTGCGGCGCGGCGGAGTCCGAGCAGACCCGCCGTTGATCGATCCGCGGTGTCCCGACCGATGGACAGTGGCACGGACTGTCCCGCCGCGATCAGTGGGGTGCCAGATGCCCGACGCCATCATCGATCGGATCAACCCGGCGGACATGGAACTGGTCGGGCACCTCTACAACCAGATCTTCCGCCCCGAGCGCGACGCGGAGTGGATCCGCAGACGCCTCCGCGGCCGCCACAACGTCCTCATGCAGGTCGCCCGCGTCGGCAAGGACGCCGTCGGCTTCTACGCCGGCATGGAACTCAAGCCCAGCGTCCACTTCGCCTGGCTCGTCGGCGTCGCGCCCGACATGCGCCGCTCCGGCATCGCCACCCAGCTCATGCACGCCGCCGAGGACTGGGCCCGCACCGAGGGCTACCACACCCTCCGCTTCGAGTGCGACAACCGCATCCGCCCCTTCCTCCACTTCGGCATCGCCGACGGCTACGACATCGTCGGCATCCGCTGGGACCAGGACCGCATGAGCAACCTGATCATCTTCGAGAAGACGATCGGGGACGCGGACCAGGTGGTCGAGGACTGAGCGGCGTGGGCGCAACGCAGCATCGAAGGGCGATGCGCTAAACTGCCCCATGCACAACCCCGCGGCGGACCCCGACAACATGCAGATGACCGACTTCTGGTGCGACTTCTGCCGCTCGCCGTGGTCAGAGGGCCGCCCCATGGTCGAGGGGCATCAGGGGAGCCTCATCTGCGGCTCGTGCCTGAAGGTCGCCTACGTCGAGACGCTTGTCTCAAAAACCAGCTCCGCTCCGGCGGGCTCGAAGTGCTCGCTCTGCCTCGAAGAACGCACCGACCGCCTGTGGCGGAGCCCGATGCACGAGGACGTCATCGCCTGCGAACGCTGCATCCGACAGGCCTCCACCGCACTTTCACAGGACCCCGACAGCGGCTGGAACCGCCCCGCGTGAGATTGGATGTGGGATGTCGGATGTCGGATGTCGGACGTGGGATGAGACCACTCAACCACCCGACCACCCGACCACTCAACCACTTCCTCCCCCCCTCCCCCCGCCCCTCAATCCTCCTCATCATCCGCGTCCTGCGTCTCGATCGTCGGCTCGCCGAACAGCGCCGACCCCACCCGCACCACGTTCGCCCCGCACTCGATCGCCACCTCGTAGTCGTTGCTCATCCCCATCGAGAGGATGTTGAACTTCCCGTTGGCGATACCGCGGGTGCGGATCTCCTCGAAGATCTCACGGCACCGCTGGAACACCGAGCGTGAGTCCTCGGGGTTCGTGCTGTAGGGGGCCATGCACATCAGCCCGCGCACCCGCAGGTGAATCAGCGAATCGATCTGCTCGCACAGGTGCAGCGCCGCCGGCACCGCGCAGCCGTACTTCTGCTCCTCGCCCGCGCAGTTCACCTGCACCAACAGGTCCACCACCCGGTCGCGCCGGAACGCGATCTGCTGCACTTCTTCGACCAGCCGGAACGAGTCCACCGAGTGCACCAGCCGCACCACATCGACCGCCTTCTTCACCTTGTTCCGCTGCAGGTGCCCGATCAGGTGCCACCGCACCTTGCCGCTCAGCGCCCCCGGCGCCTCCGGCGGCGTGGGCCCGTTGCCCGACTGGTTCCGCACCGTCCGCGTCGCCGAGAACTCGAACAGCCCGGTCGGGCGCGCATCGCTCGCCCGCGCGCTCGCCGTCGCCGGCAGCGACCGGCGGCGCTCCAGGAGCTCCTCCATCTGCGCCGCCCGCTGGATCATCTGCTGCACCCGGCTCTCGCCCAGGTCCTGGTGACCCATGTCCACCAGCTCGCGCACCTGCTGCATGTCCGCGTACTTCGTCACCGCGACCAGCAGCACGTCCTCCGGGCGTCTCCCCGAGCGCGCC
>JAFLCM010000280.1 GCA_017303565.1 Planctomycetota bacterium | reverse complement strand
CGGCCCGTTCAGCAGCGCCTCCCGCACCATCCCCATCAGCGTCGGCGGCTTCTCCGCGTGCTCGCCCCCCTCGTTCGCCCCCAGTTCACGCCCCCACACGTCCTGCGCCGGGCGCGTCCGCCACCCCACCTTCCGCAGCGCCGCCGGGCTGATCGAGATCGGCGACCGCCCCCGCGTCCGGCTCAGGAGCACCGCCGCCGCGATCGCCGGCGACTCCATCAGCGCCATCGCCGCCACCATCTGACCCCCGAACGCCACCCCCGTCCGCTCCAAAAAGTTCACCGCCGTGATGAACGTCACCGCCGAGATCGACCCGTAGCACGCCGCGATCCCCGCCGCGTCGTCCACCCCCACCTTCCACCGCACCATGAAGAACGCCACGCACGCCAGCCCGAAACTCATCACAACCGCCGACCCCAGCGTCAGCATCACGTGCGCCGTCAACCCCTCGTGCGCCAGTTCCACCCCGCCCTTGAACCCGATCGACAGCAGGAGGTACAGCGAGAGCAGGCGCGGCAAGGGGTGCGGCACCTCCAGGTCGCTCTTCAGGAGCGTCGCGGCCATCCCGACGAAGAAGAACAGAATCGGCGGGCTGAGCAGGTTCTGCAGCAGCAGGTCGGTGGACACGGCTCGCCAGTCTACCGCCGCCGCGCCCCGCGTCGAACCAGCCTGCAAACCGCCCGCCCCGCGCGATTCAAGCGCCGCCGCTGCTCACGCCTTGCCGCCGCCCCCACCGGTTACGCTCACCCCATGACCCCTCGAGCCCTCGGAACCATCGTCCTGCTGCTGCTCTCCAACGTTTTCATGACCTGGGCCTGGTACGGCCACCTCAAGAAAGCCGCCTGGTCCATCCCCGTCGCCGTGCTCATCTCCTGGCTCATCGCCCTCCCGGAGTACGCCCTGCAGGTCCCCGCCAACCGCCTCGGGCATTTCCAGCACGGCGGGCCGTTCACCGCGCCCCAACTGAAAGTCCTCCAGGAAGCCATCACCCTCGTCGTCTTCGCCGGCTTCTCGACCCTCGTCCTGAAAGAGCGCCTCCGCGTCACCGACGCCGTCGCCTTCGCCCTCATCTTCGCGGGCGTCGCCGTCGCCATGCTGGGCAGGAAACCCTGATGACGCGCCGCAACGCGGGCCGGCCTCGCGCGCACACGCCTCACCTCACGGGCACGCCGCGCTGTCCATGTACCACCGCAGCACGCCGCCGATCGGCTTGATCCCGCCCATCGGCAGGTCCGACACGCTCGACCTGTTCCGCGCCAGTTCCGCGATCTTCTCCTTCTTCCCCGCCCCGCTCACCAGAACCGCGATGAACCGCGACGCGTTGATCAGGGGAAACGTCATCGTCACCCGGTCCGGCGGCGTCACCCTCGGCCCCGCATTCACCACCACCAGCCGGTCCCGCACCCCGATCGCCGGTGAGCCCGGGAACAGGCTCGCCGTGTGCCCGTCGTTGCCCATCCCCAGCAGCACGAAGTCCAGCCGGTCGTGACCCTTCTCACGCCACGCGAGCACCCCGCGGAGTTCCTCCTCGTACAGGTCGTCCGGCCGCTCCTCCATCACCCGCATCGGGTGAACGTTCGCTTCCGGGATGTCCGAATGGTCCGCGATCAGCTCCTTGATGTGCCCGAAGTTGCTCTTCTCGTCCGTGAAGGGCACCCGCCGCTCGTCCACGATCCACAGGTGCGTGAACTTCCACGGCAGGTCCCGGTACGCCGGATCGACCATCAGCCGCCGGTACAGCGGCATCGGCGTGGAACCCCCCGACAGCGCCAGGTGAAAGTCCCCGAACTGCCGCACGCAGTTCCGCGCGTGCACCAGGATGTCCGCCGCCAGCGCCGAGTACACGTCGTCGATGTCGTCCCGCACGATCACCGCGTCCGCGCTGGGCAGCCTCGGCGGCGTCGGGTCGCTCTCGATCGGGTACGCCTCGCTCACCGCTTCTCCGCCCCCACCGGGTTGTGCCACTTCCGCCCGTCTTTCAGCAGCAGCGCGTCCGCGGAACCCGGGCCCCACGACCCCGCCGGGTAACTCTCGATCCGCTTCCGCACCTCCGGCGAGTGGATCGCCGGGTCGCACACCCGCCACCCGGTCTCCACCTCGTCGCGGTGCTTGTACAGCGTCTGGTCCCCGCGCATCGCGTCCAGCATCAGCGGACCGTACGCCTCGATCGGCTGCGTGTTGAACGCCTTGGTGTAGTCCATGTCCATCTTCACCGAGTCGATGAGCAGCTTCGGCCCCGGCACCTTCGCCTCGAACCGCAGGCTCACCCCGTCGTCCGGCGCGATGTTGATCACGATCCGGTTCGCCGGACGAGACATCACCCCGCCCAGCGCCTCCACCCCGCGGAACAGGTCCGCCGGCGGGTGCTTGAACTGCACCACCACCTCCGTCAGCTTCCGCGCCATCTTCTTCCCAGACCGTACATAGAACGGCACCCCACTCCACCGCCAGTTGTCGAAGTGCAGCCGCATCGCCGCGAACGTCTCGGTCATCCGCGTCGTGCTCACCCCCTCAAGTTCAACATAGCCCTTGCCCCCGTCCTCGTCCTCGGGGTTCCCGCTCGGCCCGTAGCGCCCGAACACCGCGTCCTCGTGCGCCTTGTCCACCGAGATCTGCCGCATCGCGTTGATGATCTTGATCTTCTCACGCCGGATCGCCGCCGGCTCGTAACGGCTCGGCGGCTCCATCGCCACCAGCGCCAGCACCGGCAGCAGGTGGCTCTGGATCATGTCACGCGTCGCGCCCGCCGTGTCGTAGAAGTTCCCCGCCCGCTTGCCGACGCCGACCTTCTCCGCCGCCGTCACCTGAACGTGGTCCACGTACTGGTTGTTCCACAGGGGCTCGAACAGCGTGTTCGCGAACCGCATCACCAGGATGTTCTGCACCAGTTCCTTGCCCAGGTAGTGGTCGATCCGGTAGATCGACTCCTCCTCGAACACCCGCCCCAGCGACCGGTTCAACTGCTCCGCCGAACCCAGGTCCACCCCGAACGGCTTCTCCACGATGATCCGCTGCCACGGCACCTGGTCCACGTTCAAGGCGCACCACCGCTTGCCCTCCGCGATCATCCCCGCCATCCCGATCTGCTCGACGATCGGCTCGTACAGGTTCGGCGACACCGACAGGTAGAACAGCACGTTCGGCCCGCTCGCGCCCCCGCCTCCCGCCGTCGAACCCGGGTCGCCCTTGTTGATCCCGTGGGCCTTGCCGATCTTGTTGATCCGGTCGATGAACCCGGGGTACATCTCCCCGCTCGCCGCGTCACCCGGGTGGTAGTACACGCTCCGCGCGAACTCCAGCCACGACTTTTCCTCGAAGTGCGACGCGTGCTTCGCCGCCCACGGGCGCAGCTCCTCGCGCCAACCGTCGTCGGTCTTCTCACGCCGCGCCACCCCCACCACCGCCAGCCCGTTCGGCAGGCGGCGCTGGCAGTGCAGCTCGTACAGCGCCGGGATCAGCTTCCGCGCCGTCAGGTCGCCCGACGCGCCGAAAATCACCAGAACGCACGGATCGGGGATGGCTTTGGGGGATTCGACGGACATGCGGGGGCTCCAGGGACGGGCCTCTTGGATTCCCGCCCATCATCGTCGGATTCACCTCACGCGGCAACCGCCCGCTCCACTCTTCGACCCCCCGCTCGATCCCGCCGCCTCGCACAGCCGGTCCAGCAGCCCTTCGAGGTGCTCCCGCGTCGTCCCCGCGTTCCCGATCGACACCCGGATGATCACGCCCCCCTCGGGCCGCCCCTTCAGCGGCACCACGCTCGGCGTCAGGTACGCGAACCCGCCCGCGTTCACCCGTTCCACCACCCGCCGGTGCGCCGCGTCGTCCCCCTCACGCAGCCGCATGCACACCAGCCCCAGCGTCCGCGGGAACACCACCTCGAACACCCGCCTCGAGTCCTCCCGCACCAGCGCCTCGAACCACTCCGCCAGACCCACCTCCTCGCGGATGAACGCCCGCAGCCCCTCCGCCCCGTAGTGCCGGATCACGAACCACAGTTTCAGCGCCCGGAACCGCCGTCCCAGCGGCACCTGCCAGTCGCGGTAATCGATCACCCCGCCCCCGTCGCTCGCGCTGTTCCTCAGGTACTCCGGCGTGATCGACATCGCCTCGATCAACGGCCGCCGGTCCCGCACCCACAGCGCCGAGCAGTCGAACCCCGTCAGCAGCCACTTGTGCGGGTTGAAGTTGTACGAATCCGCCAGCTCCACCCCGTCGTTCATCCACCGGAACTCCGGGCACACCATCGCCGCGCCCGCGTACGCCGCGTCCATGTGCAGCCACGCCCCGTGCCCGGCGCACGCCCCGCCCGCCGCCCGCACCCCGATCCGCACC
>JAFLCM010000028.1 GCA_017303565.1 Planctomycetota bacterium | reverse complement strand
GGAGGCGGCGGGATGGCTCGCCTCCCGCGCGGGGCCGACGCTCTCGCTGCACCCCGAGCGCCTCGCCGCGTGGCGCGAGGAGTACGAGGCCGGCGTGAGCGAGGCCGCCCACCGTGTCGAGGCACTCGTCGCCTCCGAGGAGTTCGCCTCTCGCATCGGCGCCTCGTCCGCCCGGACCATCCGAGAGCGCTGGGCCGAGGCCTCCGCCGCTGCTGCCCGCTGGTTCGAGTCGGGCGTGGTGAGAGACGGGGTGCGGGCCGGGGACTTGCACTTCGCCATGCACGAACTCATCGAGCGCGCCGAGACGAAGGTCATCGCCGAGGGCCGGGCCGCACTCCGCTTCACCGAGCAGATGCAGAGTTCTCACCGCGTCATCGTCGTCTCCGGCATGTCGTGCGCCGTGCTGCTGCTCTTGCTCGGGGCCATGCTCGTCCGGCGCTGGGTCGTGGCTCCCGTGGAGGCGCTGCGCCGTGCCGCCGACGCCATCTCACGCGGCGATTACGCCCACCGTGTGAAGGTTGAGAGCGCCGATGAACTCGGCCGCCTCAGCCACGAGGTCAATGAGATGGCCGCGCTCGTCGCCAAGACCCAGGCCGACGCCATCGAGCGCGAACGCCTCGCCAGCACCGGCGAGATGGTCCGCCGCCTCGCCCACAACCTCCGCAACCCGCTCGCCGGCATCCGCGGCCTCGCCGAACTCTCCATCAAGCGCCACCCGGACAACGGCACGCTGCGCGAGGAGCAGGGCCAGATCATCCAGACCGTCGACCGCTTCAACTGCTGGCTCCGCGACCTTCTCAGTGCCACCAGCCCGTTGGAGATCCGCCCGGAACCAACCGGGGTGAGCGGTTGGCTCGACGGCGTCGTCGAGAGCCACGGCGCCCTCGCTCGCATGCGCTCGGTCTCACTCGAATCCGATACCCGGGGCTCCCCGGAGACCGCCACGTTCGATCCCCGCCACCTTGAGCACGCCCTCGTCGCCATCGTCACCAACGCCATCCAGGCCTCCCCCCCGGGGGGCAAGGTCGCCCTTCGCTCGGCCCTCGAACCCACCCCCGCCAACGGTCCGGTCTGGACCATCCGCGTCAGCGACGAAGGCCCCGGCATCGCCCCCGACGTGCTTTCCAACGTGTTCCGCCCCTACTTCACCACCAAACGTGACGGCAATGGCATCGGCCTTGCAATAGCCCAGCAGGTGGTGAAGCGCCACGGCGGCTGGATCGAGGTCGAAACCTCCTGCACGCCTCCCAATCGCGGCACCACCTTTGCTGTTCGTATTCCGCACGGGTGCGGAACCAGAGATTTTGGTTGATTTCAACCGGCGGTCCTGATCAACTGCTGGCTTAAATCAGCCGCGCAAACGGAAAGGCGTGAGTGGTGCCGTGGCGTCAATCCTGATCATCGAAGACGAGAAGGCCGTCCGTTCCTCCATGGTGTCCAGCCTCCAACTGGAGGGGCACCGCGCCTCCGGGGCGGCGTGTCTGAAGGACGCCTGGGAACTCATCCGCTCCAAGGACTTCGACGCCGTTGTCACCGACGTCAACCTGGTCGGCGAGTCCGGGATGGACCTGGTCAAGCGCCTGCGCGAGGAGGGGTGGGACGGGGCGATCCTGGTGATCACCGCCTTCGGGTCGGTGGACACCGCCGTGGACGCGATGAAGAGCGGGGCCGACGATTACCTGCAGAAGCCTCTGAGCCTCGACGCGCTGAGCGTGCACCTGGCGCGGGCGCTGGAGAACCGGCGCACGAAGAGCCGCCTCAACGTCTACGAGCGGCTGGAGAGCGTGCGCACCAGCGCCAGCGAGAACATGATGGTGGGGGAGAGTCCGGCGTGGCAGAGGGCGCTGGAGACGGCCCGCCGCTTCGCCGCCATGCCGATCCCCAGGGGCGGCGAGCCCGCCGAACTGCCTGCGGTCCTGCTCTTGGGCGAAACCGGCGTCGGCAAGGGCGTGGTGGCCCAGTACGTGCACCGCAGCGACCCCGGCTTCGACCCGCGCCACCCCGCGCCGTTCGTCCACGTCAACTGCGCGGCCCTGCCCGCGTCGCTCATCGAGGCTGAACTCTTCGGCCACGAGCAGGGCGCCTTCACCGATGCCAAGGCCGCCCGTTCAGGCCTCTTCGAGATCGCCGAGGGCGGGACCATCTTCCTCGACGAGATCGGGGAGATGCCGCTGGAGATGCAGGCCAAACTCCTGCTCGTTGTCGAGCGCGGGACGTTCCGACGTATCGGCGGCAGCCGCGAGCGCACGGCGCGGGCCCGCATCCTCGCCGCCACCAACGTCGACCTCGAATCGCTCGCCAGGGTCGGGCGCTTCCGGCGCGACCTGCTCTACCGCCTGAACGCCCTGACCGTCAGCATCCCGGCGCTCCGCCAGCGCCCGGGCGACGCGCTGCTGATCGCGCGCCGCATGCTCGACCGCCTCTCGCGCCAGCAGGGCAAGCCCGGGCTGACGCTCGACGCCAGCGCCGAGGCGGCGATCAACGCCCACCCTTGGCCCGGCAACGTTCGCGAACTCATCAACGCGCTCAAGCGCGCCACCATGATGTGCGAGCCGCCCAACGTCACCTCCGAGGACCTTGGCCTTGTGCCCGCCGTCAGCGTGCCCATGGCCGCGCTCGACTCCCAACGCGACGACCGCCTGCGTCCCACCGAGTCGGTCAACGGCATCCCCCTGCTCAACGGACGGCTCCCGAGCATCGACCAGATGGAGTCGATGCTCATCACCCAGGCGCTCCGCCAGGCGCACGGGAACGTGTCGCTGGCGGCGAAACTGATCGGGCTCAACCGCGGGGCGCTGCGGTACCGCATCGAGCGCCTCGGTCTGACCGCGAAGGTGGAGGAAGCCTCCCTTTGAACTTCCGGGGCGGGGTCATCTCGCTGTGTCTCTGCGCCACGATCGCGCAGGCCGACCCCGCGGTCCAGCCGATCACGCTGGCCGATCCGGCGGGGGATGTTCGCCTGCGGCGCACCGACCCGGGCGCCGACGCGCCGTGGCTCCCGCCGGTCATGAGCGGGCGCGCCGGCGCCGCGCCCGACGTGGTGAACGTGACCTTTGGAGGTTGGTGGCTCTCGCCCGGACAGCAAGGCTGGATCGACCCGTTCAAGGGCCAGTGGTCCAGCAGCGAGGAGCCCGCGCTGGTGCGCGTCGACATCGTGTTCGCGGGCCTGGTCAACCCGCCCGGTCCGGTGAACGTCGGGGAGATCGGCGGCTTCAACCCCTACCTGTTCGGGAACAGCCCGCTGTACGGCTGCGTCGAGTTCGACGTCGACGGGCGGCGCAACACGGGCGGCGAGATCGGCGACCTCGCACTCCACCGATTCAACGGGTTCGTCGCACGCTTCGGGGAGATGCCCTCAGGCAGCGACGCCGACCGCGTGGCCCGCTTCGGCTCGCAGCTCGACGCCAACTTCTTCACCGCGCCGCAGTTCGAGCGCACCGGCGCCGAGTTCGTTCTCACCTTCTGCGGCTGCTTCGTCCCGGAGGTGCAGTGGGAGCACTGCGACAACCTCTCGGGCGACACGCTCTTCGGCCCGGGCGAGACGTGGCTCGTCCGCGGGCGGTTCTTCGAGCGTGCTCCCGGCCTGCAGGCCGCCAGCGCCGCGTTCGGCGGCTCCGCGCCGGGCCTGTACGACCCCGAGGTCACGATCCGGTTCGCGCACAGCCCCGCCACGGACCGCACCACGGTCAGCCTCGTGTACCCGCTCACGCAGTTCGGGGCGGCGCTCCTCCGCGGGTCGTTCTCCGCGCAGCCCTCCGACTACAACGCCGCGAACGACACCAGCGTCCGCGAAGCGCTCGAAGACATCATCGAGGGCGCGTCGGACCCCTTCCTGATGATCGACCATCCCGATACGTGGGAACTGGTGAGCGGTTGGAAGGACAAGTGTCCCGACCGCGGCACCCGTCCGTCGCGCTGGGAGGTTCGAGCGGGGTTCGCCACCGTGTCCTCCCAGCCTCAGAAGACCGGCCAGTTCATCTGGTCCGACGCGGGATTCAACCTCCAGCGAGCCGACTTCGACGCGGACGGCCTGAACACCGCCCAGGACCGCGCCCTGCTGACCTCGTACGTCCTGGTCAACGACGGCTCGGTCGCCGATTGCGACGCCTTGTCCGACGGGCAGGTCCACCTGTGCGACCACGGCCCCAACTTCTGCGTCTACGACCTTGATGACGACGGCGTGGTCGGCATCCTCGACGCCGGCGCCACCCCTCCCATGCTCGCCGGCGATTACAACCTCGACTGTCGCGTGGGCACGGCCGACCTGGTCTTCTTCATCGCCCGCTTCGGCACCACCTCCGGCGCGACCTATGAGACGGGGGACTTTGACGGCGACGGCGCGGTCACCTCCCAGGACCTGGTCACCTTCCTCGGACGGTTCGGCTCGGACTGCTTCTGACCTCATCGGGTTTCACGCGGGCAACGCGGGTACGCTCGACGGCACCCAACCGCGTCGAGGTCCCGTATGTCCACGCCAGAACCCGCCGATCGGTACGCCGAACTCCCGCCCCCGTTGCCGACGGTGCCGCTCGCGCCGCTGCGCCTCCGCCCGGAACTTGAGCCGGAGGGCGCCGCGAGGGCGTTCTACGAGGTGATGGATCGGCGCCGGACCGTTCGGCAGTTCTCAGACCGCCCGGTCTCGCGGGAGACCATCGAGTGGTGCGTGCGGGCCGCGGGCACGGCCCCCAGCGGGGCGCACAAGCAGCCCTGGCGGTTCGTTTGCGTCTCGGACCCCGCGCTGAAGTCCCGCATCCGCGCCGCCGCGGAAGAGGAGGAGCGAGAGTTCTACTCCCGGCGCGCCAGCCGCCAGTGGTTGGAGGACCTGGCGCCGCTCGGCACCGACGCCGACAAGCCGTTTCTCGAAACGGCCCCGTGGCTCATCGTCGTGTTCCAACTCATCAAGACCGACCCGCCTGAAAGCGGACTGGTCTATTACCGGGAGGAGTCCGTGGGCATCGCGGTCGGGATACTGCTGGCGGCGATCCACCACGCCGGTCTCGTCTCGCTGACGCACACCCCCAGCCCGATGGGTTTCCTCCGGGAGGTGCTGAGCCGACCGGAACACGAGCGGGCGTTCGTCGTCATCCCCGTCGGATACCCCGCGGAGGATTGCCGCGTGCCAGACCTGCGCCGGAAGCCGCTCGATCAGATTGCGGTGTTCCGCGAGGCCGGCCCGGGCGCCGTCCGGAAACCGGGTCCGGGGTCCGGACCGGCGTGAATCTGCGGCATCCAATCCGCGCCGCCCGATGCTGGGCGGGGCGAATCCCGGGCGTTGGCTCCCGGTACAATCCCGAACAGTCGCCTTCACGTCGAATGGACCGAAAACACCGTTCTCCAATCGCAAGGACCCGACCCATGTTGAAATCGCTGCTCGCCGCCGGTCTGTCCGCGGCCCTGCTTGTGACGCCCGCGGCGCTGGCCCGCGCCGATGAGAAGCCCGCCGAGAAGGCCAAGGCCTCGCGCCTGGGCGTTGGCGACGCCGCCCCGCAGCTCGACAGCGTGAACTGGCTGAAGGGCGAGCCGATCAGCGGCTGGCAGGCCGGTCAGGTCTATGTCCTCGACTTCTGGGCCACCTGGTGCGGCCCCTGCGTCGCCAGCATCCCGCACATCAATGAGATGCACAACAAGCTCAAGGACAAGGGCGTCAATGTCGTCGGCGTCGCCATCTGGCCCCGCAAGGGCATGAAGAACACCAAGGAGTTCGTCGAGGCCCGCGGCGACAAGATGGCCTACCGCATCGCCGAGGACGTCGACAGCAAGACCGCCAAGGCCTTCATGACCGCCGCCGGTCAGAACGGCATCCCCTGCGTGTTCGTCGTCGACCAGAAGGGCAAGGTGGCCTGGATCGGTCACCCGATGGACGGCCTGGACGACGTGGTGGACGAGGTCCTCAAGGGCGACTTCGACGCCAAGAAGTTCGAGGAGGCCAAGGCCAAGCGCGAGGAGGCCTCGAAGAAGCTCGAAGAGGCCTTCGAGTCCGCCTACAGCGCGAAGGACTACGAGAAGGCGCTGAAGGCCGCCGACGACCTGCTCGCTTCCGACGCGAAGAAGTACAAGACGCTCAACATCTTCAAGTACATGGCGCTGGCCAAGACCGGCAAGGGGCCCGAGGCCAAGGCCTTCGGCGCCTCGCTGGTCGAGAAGTTCGCCGGCGAGCAGGAGATGCTGAACCACCTCGCGTGGACGATCGTTGACCCCGAGGGCGAGATCCCCGCCGACGCGCGCGACGCCGACCTGGCCATCGCCGCCGCGAACAAGGGCGTCGAGGCGACCAAGGGCAAGGACGCGGCGATCATGGACACCCTGGCCCGCGCGTACTTCGTCAAGGGCGACCTCGCCAAGGCGATCGAGACGCAGACCAAGGCCGTCGAGGCCGCCGACGACGAGGGCATGAAGGAGCAGATGAAGTCCACACTCGAGGAGTACACCAAGGCGAAGAGCGAGAAGGGCGGCTGAGCGCCCGCGATCGTCCGCCGATTCGCGACAATCTCACAGGCCCGGCCCGCAAAGGTCGGGCCTGCTTCGTTTGGACGTGCCCTGGGGCCTCAGGCGTCGAGCCAGCCGCCCAGCAACTCCGGCGTCAGTTCCGAGATGTGCCGAGCCGTTCGCGGCGTTCGCGGCAGCCGCTGCGGCGGCGTGGTGTGCCCGAGCCCGACCACGAAGCAGCCCGCGCCCAGCCCCGCCATCGCCCCCGCCACCGAGTCCTCCAGCACCACGCAGCGGGACGGCGGCAGGTCGAGACGCCGGCAGGTGAGCTCGTAGCAAGCGGGGTCGGGCTTGCTCTGCGCCACGTCGTCCGCCGTGACGAACGCCGAGAGGTGGCGTGTGACGCCCAGGCGCTCCAGGACCGGACCGGCCTCGCGGCGCATCGCGGCGGTGCACACCGCGACCTTCCAGCCCTCCGAAGCCGCGGAGGTCAGCAGTTCCACCGCGCCCGCGTAGGGCGTTCCCAGTCCGCGCTCCCACAGGCGGGACGCCGCGGCCGACTTTGCCCGCATCAGGCGTTCGAGGTCTTCCGGCGGCAGCGGTTGGCCGTGCCGGGCGAACACGCCCGAGATCACGTCGGCGTCGGGCAGGCCGACGCACAGCGCGTGGTCGAAGGCCATTCCCAGCGGGGCGAGGACCTCCTCGAGCGCCAGCGCGTGCAGCGGCTCGGAGTCCACAAGGGTGCCGTCGAAATCAAAGATCAGCGCGCGGTCCACGGGGCACGATAGCGGCCCGGGCGCGTCCGGATAATCGCGGCTTCAGCGTTCGACGGCGCGGGACTCGGTCGCCGCCGGGGCGCCGCCCTCTCGGGGAGCATCCGCCGACTGCTCGCCGCGCATCAGGCGGTCGAGTTCGCGATCCTGGGCGGGCGCGAGCATGACCACGGTCAGGTCGTCGATCTGGTGCAGGGAGCCGGACTGCTCGTCGAGCTCGTGCGCGAGGTGACGGAACCCGCTGGCCATGTCGGTCTCGCGCCAGCGCCGCACCATGTGGGTGAAGTGCTCGAGGTAGTGGCGTGTCGGCACCTTCCGTCCGTACTCGTCGGCGCCGGGGGTGGGGAACGCGGTCTCGAAGCCGTCGGAATAGATGATCAGCGCCTCGTCGGCGCCCAGCACGAACTCCGACTGGTCGTAGGTGTCCTCCTGGAACACGCCCAGCAGCCCGCCCTGCGTCTCGACGCGCTCGAGCTTGTTCTCGCCGATGATGAGCGGCGGGGGGTGCCCCGCGCCGGCGATGGTCACGTGGCGAGTGCGGGTGTTGATCACGCCGTACACCGCCGTGGCGAACCGCGGGTTCTCCTCGTGGCGCTCGACCATCTCGCGGTTGAGCCGCTCCAGCACCTCCGACGGTGGGAGGATCCGGTACGAATCGCCCACGATCTGCTTGGTGGTCAGGCTGCGGGTGAGCACCATGGTCATCAGCGCCGCCGGCACGCCGTGGCCCACCGCGTCGGCGAGGAAGAACCCCACGTGATCCTCGTCGAGGCGCTGGATGTCGTAGATGTCGCCGCTGACGTAGCCCGCGGGGCGGAACAGCACCTGGAAGTCCATCCCGCCGACGCTGGGGAGCGCCTTGGGCAGGAACTCGCGCTGCACGCAGGCGGCGAGTTCGAGTTCCTCGTGGATCTTCTCCATCTGCCCGCGGAGGCCGCCCTGGAACCGGCGTGTCGTGCGGAGTTCGCTCTTGAGCGCGTCGACCGTCGCCTGGCGTTCGACCAGCGCGTACAGCGCCGCGGCAATCACCTCGGCACCGGCGGATCGTTCCATGACGATCACGCCCTTGCCGCCCAGGCGGGCGCGGCGCTCGTCAACCTTCGGCAACAGCAGCAGGCCGCCGAGCCCCTCTTCCCACAGCGCGTCGATCAACTGGTACACGCCCGTCGGGTCGGCGTCGTCGTCCACGTACGCGAGCACCACCGAGCCGAGCTCGCCCGAGCCCGAAGCGCCCAGACTCTCCAGCGCCCGCTCCAGCGTCAGCGCGTTCACCCGCGGCACCGACCACACGCACGGCCAGCGGTCGGCGATCCCGCGCCACAGCATCGGCTGCGCACGCTCGGGCGGGAGGTCGGTGACGATCGTCACGGCGTGGCTGCGACCGGCTGACGTCAGAGGACCCACTCGACCCCGCCTTTCCACGCGGACGCGCCCGCGACGGTCCGAGAACGACGCCCGGGGGCCGAGCACCCGGGTCCATCGCCCCCGCGTCCGACGTGGCGCGGCGACAGTGCGTGGTTGTGATCGGCCTAGCGGGCGCGGGCCTTCAGCGGGGACAGGTCCAGGTCCATCCGATCGCCCTCTTTCACCCCGAGTTTCTCGAACGTTCCGCCCGCGACTTCCACCACCACGCGGCAGGGGTACCGGCTCGGGTACCGCTTCAGACGCATCTCGTACGCCATCATGGCCTCGTCCTGGCCCCGCGGCGGCTCCATTTTCATCGCATGTAGGGCGAGCACCCGCCCGGCATCGTCCAAGAACGCGATGTCGATATCGGCCTCGCAGTCCCGCATCACGAACTCGAGGCGACCGGGCTGTGGGAACACGAACAGCATCCCGCCGTCGGGCTCGATGGATTTCCGCCCGCCCAGGCCGAGCGTCCGGGTGGCGTCGTCCAGGGCCGGCTCGAGGCGGAAGGTCTTGCCCGCGATGACCACCGGCACCCGCTCCCCGTCCACCAGTTCCCGCTTCACACGCTGCTGCTCGCACCCCCGGGCCCCGAGGAACGTCCCGGCGGCGGCGACAAACGCCACGCCGACGATCAGCCACCGAATCGTCCGCGTCATGCCCGCTGCCTCAGCCATCGGTCTTGCTCCGCTGTGAAAACCACGCGCTCGCGGGACATGCTAGCGAGGTCGAACCGGCCCGCGAACTCGCCCGCGGTCATCGACTCGGCCCGGGGACCAATGCCCGACCATCGAGCCATCAGCGCGACGAGGCGCTCCGCCGGAACCCCCAGGCCTCGGTAGAACGCGGCGCGGGTGTCGCCGTGGCGCTTGGCCAGGCGCCGCCCGTCTTCGCCGACGACCAGAGGCAGGTGGCACCACACCGGGACCCGCTCGATGCCGAGGGCGCGGTAGAGCAGGGTCTGGCGGGCGGCGGAGTCGAGCAGGTCGTCGCCGCGAACCACATTCGTCACGCCCTGGCGCGCGTCATCGACCACCACCGCGAGTTGGTACGACGGCTGGCCGCGCTTCGTCCACACCACGAAGTCGCCGACGCTCCCGGAAGGGTCGGCGCCGCACGGCCCGCGGAACTCGTCCTCGAATCGGACCTCCCCCGGCGGGGTGACAAACCGCCACCCACTCTCCGGCTCGTCGAACTCGCGCGGGCCCAGACCGGCGGGTCGGAGTTCGGGCGGGAAGCGCGTCTCGTTGAAGGCGCCCTCCTGGGGCGCGGACGCCGCCGCCTCGATCTCCCCACGGGTGAGGTTGCTGGGGAACGCCAGCCCGGCCCGCGCCAGCCGCGACATGGCGCCGACGTACGGGCTGAGGTCATCCGACTGCACGAGCGGCCCCTCGTCCCAGTCCATGCCCAGCCAGCCGAGCGTGTCGATCAGGTCCTCGACGGCGCCGGTTTTCACACGCGGCCCGTCGAGGTCTTCGATCCGCAGGACCACCTTCCAGCCCCGGGATCGGGCCATCGCCCAGTTGACGAGGAACGTGCGGACATTGCCGAGGTGGAGCGCCCCGGTCGGCGACGGCGCCAGCCGCGTGACGCCGGAGAAAGAACGGGTGTTTGACGCGGCGGTCACGCCGGCGAAGATACCCGAAGCATCTCCGGTGTCCCCCCCCGCGCCGCATTCTCGCGCCCCACGGAATCCGCGATGGCCCCGACGAAACTCTCCGACGACCAGGTGAAGTCCGCCCTCAAGAACGTCCCCGCGTGGTGCCTGTCGGGAGGTCAGATCGAACGCACCTACGTGTTCAAGGACTTCGTCGCGGCGATGGCGTTCGTGAACCGGATCGCCGAGTACGCCGAGCGCGTGCAGCACCACCCCGACGTGCTGATCCGATGGAATAAGGTGACGCTGAGCGTGAGTACCCACGACTGCGGCGGGATCTCCGAGAAGGACTTCACGCTCGCCGCCGCCGCGGACGGGATGAGCGCCTAAGGGATTGCGCTGGGCCGGACGGCGCTTCGGCGACTGACGTGTCCCGCGGAGCGAGCCTCGATTTCACCACGGGCGGCCTTGCGACCGGCGCCTTCCCGTCCCTGCAAGGAGGATCGGTGCCCGTCAGGTCAGAACAGCCGCATCTGTTCCGGATCGTTCCTGACCTCGGGCCGCAAGAAAGCACCGGAGTTCTGGCCGGCCCGCGCCCGCTCCAGCCCGAGCGTGCGTTTGAACACCGTGAAAGTCTGTCGGATCTGCTCGGCGCGGGGGCCGGTGCCGCGGTGGCGTTCGAACCACTTGGACTGATACAGCTCGCCCCCGCGTGCCTCGCGGAGCTGGTTCTCCGCTTTCGCCGCCCGGTCCGGGAACTCGCGCGAGAGCCAGTCGAGGTACAGGTCCTTGATCTGGTAGGGCAGCCGCAGCAGCGTGTACGCGGCGGCGGTGGCGCCCGCCTCTTTCGCGGCCTTCATGATCGCGGGCATCTCGTGGTCGTTGATCGCGGGGATCATCGGCGCAACCATCACCGTGACGGGCACGCCGGCCCGTGCGAGAGCCCGGATCGCGTCGAGTCGTTCGCTCGGGCTGCTGGCCCGCGGCTCCATCGTGTGCGCCAGCCGGTTGTCGAGCGTGGTGATGCTGACGCACACGCTCGCCGCGTCGTGCCGCGCCAGTTCGCTCAGGAGGTCCGCGTCGCGCGCCACCAGCGCGTTCTTGGTCACGATCCCCACCGGCTGGCGGCAGCGGGCCATGACTTCCAGGCACCCGCGTGTGATCCGGAGCGACCGCTCCACCGGCTGGTACGGGTCGGTGATCCCGCTCATCATGATCGGCTCGCCCTTCCAAGACGGGCGGGCGAGTTCCCGCTCCAGCAGCGCCGGCGCATCGGTCTTCGCAAACAGCCGCGTCTCGAAGTCCAACCCGCAGGAAAGCCCGAACGTCTCGTGCGTGGGCCGCGCATAGCAGTAGACGCAGCCGTGCTCGCAGCCCCGGTACGGGTTGAGCGTCCACGAGAAGTTCAGGTCCGGCGACTCCACCGGGTTGATCACCGATTTCGACCGGTCGCGGAGCACCCGCGTTGCCACACCGACGCCGTCGGGGTGCTCGATCGCCACTTCCTCCATCGCTTCGGGCAACACGTGCAACGACACCGGCTCGAAGCGGTTGGGCGGGTTTAACTGCGCCCCGCGCCCGCGGACCATCCCGTGCGTGGTCCGGTCCGCGAAGCCCTCGGCGTCATCGGGGTCTGTGCCTGGGTTGGCCGGGCGTGGATTCACCACCAAACATAGACCGAATCCGTGAACGAATCCACGTCCGATGCCGATGAACCGCCCGGAGCGCCAATGATGTCGATCGCCATGACCAACCGGACCGTTCTGTGCGTCCTTTCGCTGCTTCTCGCGTGCGTCCCCGCGTTCGCCCAGAGCCGACAGGACGTCGTGTTTCAGGTGAACCAGACCACCGTGGTGGGGCAGTCGGTCTTCGTGCTTGGCAGCCTCGCCGAACTGGGTGCCGATGACGTTCGCAACGCGGTGAAACTCGAACCCACGTCCTACCCCGTGTGGAAAGCAACGATCAGCCTTCCCCGTGGCGTTTCGTACACATACCGCTTCTACATCCGCAACGACGCGCCGGGCCAGGGTGGCAACGCGTCCAACGGCACGCCCGTCGGCTCGCTCCTGAGCGCCTCGACGCTCCCGCTCGCAGGGAGTGTGACGTCCAAGACGATCTTCGCGCACTCGACGAACAGCCCGCCGATCCTGTGGTGGCGGCAGGGGGGCGGCGCGTTCCAGTCGATCGCGATGCACGACGCCGGCCCGGGGCGGTTCCCCGAG
>JAFLCM010000279.1:1776-4353 GCA_017303565.1 Planctomycetota bacterium | reverse complement strand
AGCCCCTCTCCGGCGGCGGCAAGTCCTCCGGCCTCATGTCCTGGCTCCGCATCGGCGACCGCGCCGCCGGCGCCATCAAGTCCGGCGGCACCACCCGCCGCGCCGCCAAGATGGTCTGCCTCGATCTCGATCACCCCGACGTCGAGCACTTCATCAACTGGAAGGTCCGCGAGGAGATCAAGGTCCAGGCCCTCGTCGAAGGCCTGAAGACCATCGCCGGCAAAAAGGCCTCCCTCCACGACACCGAGACCATCGGCGACACCGCCTCCCGCCTCGGCCTCAAGCTCGATTACGACTTCAACGGCGAGTCCTACTACACCGTCTCGGGCCAGAACTCCAACAACTCCGTCCGCATCAGCGACGACTTCTTCGACGCCCTCGACAACGACGCCGACTGGAACCTCAAGCCCCGCCTCGGCAGCAAGGGCGGCAAAACGGTCAAGGCCCGCGACCTCTGGAACCAGATCGGCTACGCCGCCTGGCGCTGCGCCGACCCCGGCGTCCAGTACGACACCACCATCAACGCCTGGCACACCTGCCCCGCCAGCGGACGCATCAACGCCAGCAACCCGTGCTCCGAGTACATGTTCCTCGACAACACGGCGTGCAACCTGGCCTCGATCAACCTGCTCAAGTTCTACGACCCCGTCACCCGCGCCTTCGACGTCGAGCGCTACGAGCACGCCATCGACCTCTGGACCATGGTCCTCGAGATCAGCGTCCTGATGGCCATGTACCCAAGCCGCGAGATCGCCAAACTCTCCTGGCGCTACCGCACGCTCGGCCTGGGCTACGCCAACATCGGCGCGATGCTCATGCAGGCCGGCGTCCCCTACGACTCGGACGCCGCCCGCGCCGTCTGCGGCCTCATGTCTTCCATCCTCACCGGGCGCTCCTACCGCATGAGCGCCCTGATGGCCAAGGAGCACGGCCCCTTCGCCGGCTACTCCCGCAACCGCGAGTCCATGCTCCGCGTCATGCGCAACCACCGCCGCGCCGCCCACGGCGTGGCCCGCGCCGCCGAGGAGTACGAGAACCTCCGCATCCGCCCCGTCCCCATCGACCACGCGGTGGCCAAGAGCGGCGTCTGCAAGATCGCCAACACCGCCGCGCTCCTCGAACGCTCCAGCGTCGCCTGGGACGAGGCCCTCGCGCTGGGCGAGAAGCACGGCTACCGCAACGCCCAGACCACCGTCATCGCGCCCACCGGCACCATCGGCCTCCTGATGGACTGCGACACCACCGGCGTCGAGCCCGACTTCGCGCTGGTCAAGTTCAAGAAGCTCGCCGGCGGCGGCTACTTCAAGATCGCCAACCAGTCCGTCGAGCCCGCCCTCCAGGCCCTCGGCTACTCCGCCGGCCAGATCAAGGACATCCTCACCCACGTCCTGGGCGCGCTCGACCTGAACGTCCCCATGCCCGCCGCCGGCGAGCAGGGCGACCTCGCCATCACCTTCGCCGACTGGCTGAAGCAGGCGGGCCTGAACGACGAGGACCTCAAGAAGATCACCGCGGCACTGCCCGGCGTCTTCGAGATCGGCTTCGCCTTCTCCGCCTGGACGCTCGGCGACGAGGCCCTCACCCGCATGACCATCGACGCCGTCGCCGCCAAGGCCGACACGTCGTTCAACCTGCTCAAGCGCCTGGGCCTCACCCCCGCGCAGATCGAGATCCTCAACGAGCGCATCTGCGGCACGCAGACCGTCGAGGGCGCGCCGCACCTCAAGCCCGAGCACCTCGCCGTCTTCGACTGCGCCAACACCTGCGGCAAGAAGGGCGTCCGCTTCATCAAGCCCGACGGCCACATCCGCATGATGGCCGCCGCCCAGCCCTTCATCTCCGGCGCCATCTCCAAGACCATCAACCTGCCCAACAACGCCAGCGTCGATGACATCAAGGCCGCCTACCGCCTGTCGTGGGAACTGGGCCTGAAGGCCAACGCGCTCTACCGCGACGGCTGCAAGCTCAGCCAGCCCCTCAACACCAAGTCCGAGGACTCGTCCTCGGTCGCCGAGGAGAAGCCCGCGGCCAAGCCCGCCGCCAAGGTCGAGAAACTCAAGGCCGACGCCGCCGCCATGCTCGACGAGGTGGAGGACGATGCCGACGCCATCGACGAGGCCCGCGAGGAGATCGCCGAGGAACTCCGCGAGGTCCTGGTCAGCACAAGCCGGGGCGACCGCGAGACCGTGATCAAGGCCACCGAGCGCATCGTGCACCGCCCGATGCGCCGCCGCCTGCCCGACACCCGGCGCTCCATCACCCACAAGTTCAACATCGCCGGTCACGAGGGCTACCTCACCGTCGGCCTCTACGAGGACAACGCCCCGGGTGAACTGTTCATCACCATGGCCAAGGAAGGCTCGACCATCGGCGGCCTGATGGACAGCCTCGGCACCGCGACGAGTGTGTCGCTGCAGTACGGCGTGCCGATCGAGAGCCTGGTCAAGAAGTTCACCCACCAGCGCTTCGAGCCGGCGGGCATGACCACCAACCGCGACATCCCCTTCGCCAAGTCGCTGGTCGACTACATCTTCCGCTGGATGGGCATCCAGTTCATCCCCGGCTACCGCGAGCAGG
>JAFLCM010000279.1:0-1766 GCA_017303565.1 Planctomycetota bacterium | reverse complement strand
CCCGACCACCGCGCTCGAGGACGCCGACGAGACCCGGACGATCTTCGGCGAGCGGACGGTTCCTGGTGGCAAGGCTCCCGGTGGCCCGGGTTCGGGTGGCACGGGTCTCCGACCCGTGCAGACCGACGCCCCACGCCGCACGGTGGTCGTCCCCGAGATGGCGCCCGCCGGCGTCGGCCCGAGCATCGCCGGCGTGAAGCCCAAGACCAAGGCCAAGCCCACCTCGGCCCTCAACGCCGCCCTGCAGGACTGCCAGGAAGACGCGCCGGCCTGCGAGGTCTGCGGCACCATCACCGTCCGCAACGGCACCTGCTACAAGTGCCTCAACTGCGGCCACAGCATGGGGTGCAGCTGAGGGGGGAGGCACTGGGCACTAGGCATTGGTGAAGACAGAAGAATCACGGAGACAAACCCACCAACGAACCAATCGGGCGCAGAGCGCATGGCGCAAAGCGCACGGCGCACCGCGCACGGCGCATCCAGACCCCTCGGGACGTTGACCAGAGGGAAGCAATCCGAACCTCGCGCGGCGGTCGCAAGGCCGCGGCCGCCGAGCGGGGGGCGGATCTCCCGAAGCCGACGCCCCTGATTCGAGAGAGAGCGTTTCGAGCATCGACAGGAGAGAGACAACGCGGATCGTCGGCATGAAGGTGTGTTCAACCGCATCAGCATCCGGCCCCGGGCTCCGACCGGGCCGCACGCGTCGAGGAGGTGCAGCAGAGGCCAGCGGATCGACAAGGGCGCGCGAGTGATGGAGTGCTCGCGCGGCGTCGGCGAACGGAACACGCCGATGCCAGCGCCCGCGTGAGAACAGCGGCAGGGGCGGCACGTCCGCCCGGCAAGGCGCCCAGCGCCACGGAGCCGCTCGACCACGCCGACCCGCAAACCTCGGGCATCTCCCCGGCTTTGAAGCAGGTTTCAGGATCATCCGTTTCACCTCAACGCCCCCGGCGTGCGCGACAGCGTCCGCCGGGGTCTGCGAGAAAGATGGGAAACGATGTGAACCCACGCCCCGGTCCGTGACGACCGCGGCGAAGCCCCTCGCCCACCAACGAGGGTCGGGCGTGCCCGCCAAACGGGAACGCCCTCGACCCTCAATCTTGCCCGCCCCCGAGCGGCTCCCACCGCTGCTCGGGGGTCTTTGTTTTTGGGAACGCAAGAGGCATGAGGCAAGAGGCATGAGGCAAGAGGCATGAGGCAAGAGTGGGAGGCGGGCGAGTGCTAGCATGTGAACATGTCGCGGCTGGCGCAACTCGAGAAACTGCGGGCGGCTGATCCGGATGATCCGGACGTGGCGTACATGATCGCGCAGGAGCACGCGAAACTCGGCGATGTGCCGGCGGCGGTGCACTGGTACGACACGTGCCTGGCGCTGAACGGGTCGTACCACTACGCGTACTTTCACAAGGCCAAGGCGCTGGAGTCGGCGGGCGATCTCGACAAGGCGCGGGCGACGCTGGAGGCGGGGCTGGAGCGGGCGAAGAAGGACGGGAACGCCAAAGCGTTGAACGAGATCTCGGCGTACCTGTTCGAACTGCGGGCGTGAGATGGTGGGACGCGGCGCGCGAGGTCGGGGGAGGGCGACGCCGGGGCTGGACCTGACGGCGGGGGATCTGGTTGGATTGACGATCACGAAAGTGTCGCCGGGGGTGCGCGACCCGACGCGGGTGACGCTGAAGTCGGAGCGGCGTGCGATCGCGACGATCGACGACGTGACGGCGCACAGGCTGAGGGTGAAGGTTGGGCTGACGATCGGCGAGGAACTG
>JAFLCM010000278.1 GCA_017303565.1 Planctomycetota bacterium | reverse complement strand
ACAGCCCATGCGCCTCGGCAACTTTTCGGTGAGCCTCTCGGTGAAGGACCTCGCGGCGTCGCGGGCGTTCTACGAGAAACTCGGCTTCAAGGTGACCGGCGGCAAGGCCGAGCACAACTACCTGATCATGCAGAACGACCAGAGCACGATCGGGCTGTACCAGGGCATGTTCAAGGGGAACCTCCTCACGTACAACCCCGGCTGGGACCGCTCGTGCCAAACGCTGGCGGCTTTCGATGATGTCCGGGAGATCCAGGCGCGGCTGAAGGCGCAGGGGCTGACGCTGACAAGCGATGCCGACCCTGCGGGTGCCGGCCCGGCGAGCCTGACGCTGGTCGATCCCGATGGGAACGTCATTCTGGTGGATCAGCATGTGGCTCGTGGCGCGACGAAATGAGCACGCACGAGCCGGACGTCTCTCTGGAGCGGCTCAGGACCGAACTTCGAAGAGGACTCGCGGCAGTCCCGACTGCCGGATGATCGAAAGAAGCGTTCCGATGCGGATTTCCTTGTGCATCGGGACCGGGACTGTTCGCGTCCCGTTCTCGCGTCTCTGCATCACCACATGGCTGCCGCGTTGACGGGCTCTCGCGAATCCGTGCTCGGAGAGCAGCGAGCAGAGTTCCGTGCCCGAAAAGGCACGCAACCTAGGCAACTCGCACCTCGATCTGACCCACATAAGTCTCGTCGCTCAGCCGGGCCGTGATCTCGGCGTTATCGGCGCACTCGAAGAACAACTCGACGGCCTCAACAAGGTTCAGGCGGGCCTGCTCAATGCTGTCGCCCTGGCTGGCGATGTCGAGCTGAGGGCAGAGCGCGACGAAGCCCTCCCCTTCACGCTGGAGAACGCAAGTCAGAACGCGGGTGCTTTGCATGGCGGAGGATAGGCTGTCGGAGCGGCTGGTCGCAGGGAAGATTGGCCCAACAAGAACCCCGGCCGGTAGCCGGGGCTTTGTCACGATTTCAGTCGGTCGTGGTTCCCGTTCAACCCGCCTTCATCTTCTCGGCCTTCTTGCGGGCGTCGTCGAGGTTGCCGACGTACATGAACGCGGACTCGGGCAGGTCGTCGCCCTCGCCGTTGCAGAGGCGCTCGAAGGAGTCGATGGTCTCCTCCAGCGTGCTGGTCACGCCCGGGAAGCCGGTGAAGACCTCGGCGACGTAGAACGGCTGGCTGAGGAACCGCTCGATCTTGCGGGCGCGGGCGACGGTGCGCTTGTCCTCTTCGGACAGCTCGTCGATGCCCAGGATCGCGATGATGTCCTGCAGTTCCTTATAGCGCTGCAGGATCTGCTGGACGCGCCGCGAGACCTTGTAGTGGCGCTCGCCGATGATCTGCGGGTCGAGGATTCGGCTGGTGGAGGCCAGCGGGTCCACGGCGGGGTAGATGCCCTTGTCGGCGATGCCGCGGGCGAGAACCACAAAGGCGTCGAGGTGGCTGAAGGCGGTGGCGGGGGCGGGGTCGGTCAGGTCGTCGGCCGGCACGTAGATGGCCTGCACCGACGTGATGGCGCCCTTGGCGGTCGAGGTGATGCGCTCCTGGAGCTCGCCCATCTCGGTGGACAGCGTGGGCTGGTAGCCCACGGCGCTGGGCATGCGCCCGAGCAGTGCCGACACCTCCGAGCCCGCCTGCGTGAAGCGGAACACGTTGTCGACGAACATCAGGGTTTCCTTGCCCGACTGGTCGCGGAAGTCCTCGGCCATGGTGAGGGCCGAGAGCGCGACGCGGAGACGGCTGCCCGGCGGCTCGTTCATCTGGCCGAACACCATGGCGACCTTGTCGATGACGTGCATCTTGGCGCCGGAGGCGTCGATGTACTCGGCCTCGCGCATCTCCCGCCACAGGTCGTTGCCCTCGCGGGTGCGCTCGCCGACGCCGGCGAACACGGAGTAGCCGCCGAAGTTCCGGGCGACGCGGGCGATCATCTCCTGGATGATGACGGTCTTGCCGACGCCGGCGCCGCCGAACAGGCCGATCTTGCCGCCGCGGACAAACGGGCAGAGCAGGTCGATGACCTTGATGCCAGTGGCGAGGATCTCGGTCTTGGGGTTCAAGTTGGCGAACTCGGGCGGGGCCTGGTGGATGGCGCGGGAGCGCTTGGCGGTGACGGGGCCCATCTCGTCGATCGGCTCGCCCAGCAGGTTGAAGACGCGGCCCAGGACCTCCTCACCCACGGGGACGGAGACGGGGCTGCCCAGGTCGTCGCACTTGATGCCGCGGGCCAGGCCGTCGGTGGAGCCGAGGGCGACGCAGCGGACGCGCCCGCCGCCCAGGTGCTTCTGCACCTCGCCGGTGAGGCGGATGTGACCGGCGCGGGTGTTGGCGTCGATCTTGATCGCGTTGTAGACGTCCGGGAGCTGGTCCTCGGGGAACTGGGCGTCGAACGTCGAGCCGATGACCTGGGTGATGACACCTGTGGCGGGCATGAATGGACCCTTGGGTTGAGTGGGTTGCGAGACTGGCCGGCACCCCGTCCGGAAAGGGGTGGGAAGGATAGCCGATTCCGGGCGTTTCGTCCCGCGGGCGTGCCCTCGCCCGGCGGGAGCCTCAAAACCACGCGGGCACTGGACTTTTCAAAGCCGGACCGGCACAATCACCCTCCCCGGCCGAGTACCCAAGTGGTCCAAGGGGACGGATTGCAAATCCGTTATTCGTGGGTTCGAATCCCACCTCGGCCTTTGTTCGGCGGCGTTCCGGGGAGGCGGGCCCGCTGGCGGGCACGCGCGTCAGAACGAGTAGACGCGGGCCTTGAGGGCCGCCGCGACGGCGATCCCGGCCTTGTGGATCGCGCGGACGCGGACGCGCTGCATCGCCACGCGCCGGGGGTGGGCCTCGATCTTCTCGAGCAAACGCGAGTAGATCCGGGTCATGGCCCACAGGGTCGGGGCGCAGGCGGGGTCGATCATGCGGTCGAGGGGGGCGGAGTCCATGTAGGAGCGGCGGGCCCAGGTACCCACGCGGCGTACCAGCGCGTCGCACCGGTCTGGGTCGGACCAGCGGCGCAGGGCCTCGGGGTCCACCCCGGCGGCGCGGAGGTCTTCCGCCGGCACGTACACCCGCCCGCGGTCGAAGTCCTCGGCGAGGTCACGGAGAATGTTGGTGAGTTGGAACGCCAGCCCGCGGAGGGCGGCGAGGCGACGGGCCTCCTCGCGCTCGATGCCCGGGCGCAGGCCCCAGATGTCGATGCAGATCAGACCGACGACGCCCGCGACGCGGTAGCAGTAGCGTTCGAGGTCGGCTCTGGTGGCGTAGACCGGGACGCCCGGTCGAGCGCCGGCGTCCTGGGCGGCGTCGTCCTCCAGCCCGGCCAGCAGGCCTCGAAGGTCGGCCCGGTCGATCGGGAACGCGCCGATGGTCCAGGCGAAGGCGCGCCAGACTGGGTCGGCCATGCCCGCCTCGTCCGGCGTCAAGCCGGCGAAGAGTCGCTCGGACCGGCGGGCGAACTGGTCGAGGCGGGCTTGCTTCTCTTCAGGCGAGCCGGCGAGGTCGATGTGGTCGTCGCCGGTGCGCATCCAGGCGTAGACGGCGTAGACCGCCGAGCGCCGGGGTTCCGGGGTCAGGCGCAGGCCGTAGTAGAAGTTCCGTGCGTGGGCCCGGACGAGGCCCCGGCATGCCTCGAAGTCCGCGGCGAGCGCGGGGGTGAGGTCCGCGGTGGTGGGAACCCCGACGGGGCGCTGTGCGGCGTGGTCCGTCATGCACCGCTCCCCGGTGTGCCGTGAACGGGCCGCGGAAAACGCTTGAGCGACCCTCGGGCCACGATCGTCAGTTTTCCGAGCGCGTTGAGGCGCGGTCGCCGCCAGAGCGTTGTGCAGCCGGAGCGTTCTACGGCGTCGAGCACCGCTTCGCCGCCGGCGCCGAACATCCACACGACGCGCCCAAAGGTCGGACCCAGGCGTGCGGGGAGCGGGCGGCCCTTCTCGAAGAAAGCCCGCGTGCGTGCGCACAGACCGCGCACCGCGTGGATGTACCGGATCCGATTCGCGGGCGCGCTGCCCGTGGCACCGGCGGATTCGTCGGCCCAGGCCCGCAGGTCGTCGGCGCTGATGCCGGTTTCGACCGGCAAATAGACCCGGTCGCGCTCAAACAGGTCGCGCCGCACGTCCTGCCAGAAGTTCGTCAGTTGCAGCGCGGTGCAGGTGGCGTCGGACATCGCGACCAGTTCCGCCCAATCGGCGTCGGTGGGTCGCCGCCCGGCGAGCCGGAGGATGATCCGCCCGACCGGGTCGGCGCTGCGGGTGCAGTAGTCGAGCACCTGTTCCCACGTGTCGTAGCGTGTGACGCGCTGGTCTTGCTCGAACGCGTCGATCAGGTGATGGAACGGCTCGGGCGGCAGGTCGTGGGCGCGGATCGTGCGCGCCAGC
>JAFLCM010000277.1 GCA_017303565.1 Planctomycetota bacterium | reverse complement strand
GGGCGGGGGGCGGACGCCGCCGGAGGGAACGCCCGCGAGGCGGGCGGGCTGCCGGAGGTGTTCATCGGCTGCGGCGTCGCGGTCCGGCGCGCTGTCTTCCTCGACGACCAGTTGGGTGGCCCGATCTTCAACGGCGCGGGGTATGACCCGGGGTTCCACTACTACGCCGAGGAGTACGACCTCGCGGCGCGGATGATCCTCTCGGGGTACCGGGTGGAGCACCGGCGCGAGTTCCGCGTGCTGCACCACAAGGCCCCGGGCCAGCGCGACATGGACACCATCCTGCGCCGCCTGGTGCGGAACAACGCGTGGGTCGAGCAGCGGTACGCCCCCGAGCCTGTTCGCCGCGCGGCGATCCAGCGGGTGGTCTCCAGGTATCGAGTCATCGCCGAGAAGGAAGACGCACTCAAGGGCTACCACGCCGGCCTGTCCGACCTCGACGACACCCTGGACGGCCAGCCGCGCGCGGAGATGACGACCGAGCAGTACGACCGTTTCACGGGGCTGACCGCGGCGCGGTCGTTTCTGCTCCCCCGACTGTCGGAGGTGGGCGCCAGGCGCATCGCGATCGTCGAGCCGGGCAAGAACGACTGGGTGGTGCGCCGGGTGATCGAAGAGTCCGGGGCCGGTGTGGTCACCGAGGCCGGGGACGCCGACACGATTGTGATCGGGACGATGTCACCGGGGCCGATGCTGGACGCGGCGGAGCGGTGGTCGCGGCAGGATAAACCCGTGCTGAGCGCGTGGGAGCTCGGCCCGGTCCGCGCCGATCGTCGCGTTGAGTCAGGCGAGCCGAAACAGTTCCAGCGGCTGCGGCTGCCCCTTCAGTTGAACGGGGCCGAGGGGCTGGGGCTTCAGGCCGGGAACGCCCGCGACCGCCTCCGCCACAGCGCCTGAGACGAGGAGTTGCGCGTCGAACTGCTTGGTGGCCTGCTCGATGCGGGACGCGATGTTGACCACGTCGCCGATGACGGTGTACTCAAGACGGTCGCTGCTGCCGACGTTTCCCGTGACCGCGACGCCCAGGTGCAGCCCGATGCCGATGCGCGTCGCCGGGATCTTCGCGTCCCGGTTGAGCGCTCCGAGCCGCTCGATGATGTCCCGGGCCGCGGCGACGGCGTTCGCGCACGGCTCGCCCTCCTTCACCGGGGCCCCGAACACCGCCATGAACCCGTCGCCCAGGAACTTGTTCACCAGCCCGTGGTGGGCGTTGACCACCGGGATCATGAAGCTGAATAGCGTGTTCAGGTAGTCCATGACCTCCGAGGGCGAGCGGTCGGCGGCGATGCGGCTGAAGTCGCGGATGTCGAGGAACATGACGCACACCCGCCGCTCCTGACCCGCGAAGTCGGAAGGTTGGTTCAGCAGCAGGTCGACCACCTGCGGCGAGACGTGCTGCCCGAAGATGCTGACGGCGCGGTCACGCTCGCCCACGGCGTGCAGCACGCGGGAGACCTGGCGACGGATCTGGACCGCCACAAACGCCGAGACGCCCCCGGTCGTCGCGATCATCAGGGTCTTGAACACGTGCTGGTGCGCGGAGAGCGTCATGGCGTTCGCGCCGGCCGCGGAACCCGGCGCGTGGCGCGTGACCCAGAGCGCGACCGCGAGGTACTGGGCCGCGGCCAGCAGCCCGGCAAAGACGCACAGCCGGGGGTTGAGGCTCATCGCGGTCATGAAGACCATCAGGGGGTACGCGAACGGCGCCGCCCCGCTGAGCGCGTTGACCCCGACGCCCGCCGACTGCACCACCCAGATCGCCCCGGTGGGGAGCGACACCTCCACCAGCGCGTTGACGTACTCGAACCACGCGGGCAGCGCCCGCTCTCGTGCGGCGCACCGCCGGAGCCAGAAGAAGCCCGCGGCCTCGTAGAAAAGACAGGCTCCCAGCAGCGCGAGGATCGGGAACGCGCTCCGCACCACCTGCTCCCGGACGTCCTCACGGACCAGAAAGGGAGCGACTCGCAGCGCGACCGTCGCGGCCATGAGTACGGCGAGCACGCAGACCATCGACCCAGCCCGCCGCGCCTGGCTGCGCAGGATCTCGCGGCTGAGGGTCCTGTCGGCCAGTCGTTTCCGAGCATTCGGCGGGTTCATGGATTCCACGAACATTCTCCGGCCCCGGGGGACGGGGGGCGGCGGCTACCATCGGGACCACGGCGACCGACCCAGTGAACGAGCCGACGAGTGATCGGCCGGGCCCCGAGCGCCGCGTGATCCGAGGCCTTCCACATGAGCGTACCGCACCCGCGTCACACGGTGGCGCTGATCCCCGGCGACGGGATCGGCCCCGAGATCGCCGCCAGCATCAAGGAGATCTTCGCCGCCGCCCACGTGCCGGTGGACTTCGAGGAGCACGACGCGGGGCTGGCGTGCTACGAGCGCACCGGCTCGACGCTGCCCGCGACCACGCTCGAGGCCATCAAGAACCACCGTGTGGCGTTGAAAGGCCCGACCACCACGCCGCTGGGCGGCGGGCACAAGTCCGTCAACGTCACCATCCGCAAGTCGCTCGAGCTCTACGCGAATGTGCGCCCGAGCAAGAGCCTGCCGAGCGTCAAGACGCGTTTCGACAACGTCGACCTGATCATCGTCCGCGAGAATATCGAGGACACCTACGCGGGCATTGAGCACTGGCAGAGCCCCGAGGTGTGCCAGTGCCTGCGGCTCATCACCCGCCCGGGGTGCGAGGCGATCCACCGCTACGCGTTCGAGATGGCCCGCAGCGTGGGGCGCAAGCGCGTCACCTGCGTCCACAAGTCGAACATCATGAAGCTCACCGACGGGCTGTTCCTCGACGTGTTCCGCGAGGTCGCCGCCCACTACCCGGACATCCAGGCCGACGACATCCTCATCGACAACCTGTGCATGCAGCTCGTGGTCCGCCCCGAGAAGTTCGACGTGCTCGTGCTGCCGAACCTCTTCGGCGACATCGCCTCGGACCTCTGCGCCGGGCTGGTCGGCGGGCTGGGCGTTGCCCCGGGCGGGAACATCGGCGACGGGATCGCCGTCTTCGAGGCGGTGCACGGCTCCGCGCCCGACATCGCGGGCAAGGACATGGCCAACCCCACCGCCCTCTTGCTGTCGGCGGTGCAAATGCTCTACTACATGGGGCTGAACTACCACGCGGTGCACATCGAGTCGGCCCTGCGCTACGCGCTCATCGAGGGCGTGCGCACGGCGGACCTGGGCGGCAACGCACGAACCCGCGAGTTCACCAAGGCCGTCGTCGCCAGCCTGCCCAAGAACGTCCCCGAGGACGCCGCCGACTTCGCCCCCGGATCGCTCTACGGCGGCGGCGAGGGAAAGCCGAAGCCTGCGCCCGCTCCGGCCCGCGTTAACGAACCGATGACGGTCCGCGGCGTGGACATCTTCGTCCAGTCCGACAAGGACCTGCCGAAGATCCCCGAGGCTGTCGGACGCCTCAAACTGGACTTCAAGAGCAACCGCGGCCAGAAGGTGTGGCCCGGCCCGCTCCCGAGCGCACGGCTGGTCGACCTCTACCGCTGCCGCTACACCGCGCCCGCGGGAAGCCCCGGCGTCACCGACGCCGAGATCGCCGAAATCCAGACCGCCGTCGGCAAGGTCCACGCCTGGTCCCACCTCGAAAAGCTGCTCGAGCAGGGCGGCAAGGCGATGTACTCGAAAGCCCACGGCGACTGAGCCCTCGGGCGTGCGTGCTACGGCTGCTGCTCGATCGCTCGCAGCGCCTCGGCGGCGGCGCGGGCGCTGGCGGTCTCGTGCAGCCCGATGGCGCGGAACTCATCGACGCTGGACCGGAGCGCCTCGACCGCCTCGGGAGTGCGGCCGAGCACGGTCAGCGCGCGGGCGCGTCGTTCGAGCGCCAACGCCACGCCCTGACGGTTGCCCACGGCGCGGTGCACCTCCAGCGCCTCGTCGAACGCGCTCAGGGCCGCGGCGGGGTCGGTGGGGAGCAGCAACTCGCCGCGGTTCCCGATGTTCCGCGCGATGCTGGCCCGTGCGCCGAGTTCGCGGTTCACCGCCTCGGCCTCGGCCAGGCACCGCAGCGCGCCCGGGATATCGCCCGACTTCTCCAGCGCCAGCGCCCTGTTGCCCATGGTGCGCGCCAGAGCCGCCTTGTTGCCCATCGACCGGTACACGCTCTCGGCGCGGTCGTACATCGCGAGCGCCGCCGGCGCATCGCCCCTGCTCGCGAGGGCGAGCGCGTGCCCCCCGATGTTCCGGGCCGCACCGGCCTCGTTGCGCAGCGACTCGAACGCCTGGGCGGCGCGGACGAAGCACTCGATCGCCTCGTCGAAGCGCTCGAGCTGCCACAGGACGCTTCCGCGCCCGCCGACCGCCCGGGCCTCGCCCGCGGGCGCGCCCGCGGCCTTGAACACCCGGGC
>JAFLCM010000276.1 GCA_017303565.1 Planctomycetota bacterium | reverse complement strand
CCGCTCCCTACCCGCTTACGCCGGCGTGGACGCTGAACCTGCGCCGACAGGTCGGCGCGGTGCGTGTCGCCGACATGAACGGCGACGGGCGGAAGGACATCGTCATCGGCTGCTACAACTCGAGTTCGTTCCCGCCGTACACCGACTGGCGCGACATGATCGTTTTCAACACGGCCACGGGGCTTGAGGCGTCGCCCAGTTGGATCAGCAGCGACCAGATCCACACCGGCGATATCCAGGTCGGCGATATCGATCGAGACGGGCGGCTGGACGTGGTGGCGATCTCCGGAGGCGGTTCGTTCTCCCCGCCGCGGATCTACTACAACGCGGGCACGGGCCCCTTGGGCGGCCCGAGCACCAGCCCCGGGTGGGTCTCGACGCCGCCGACTTCCGGCTGGGCGACGGGCGGCTCACTGTTCGACGCCGACAACGACGGCGACCTCGACCTGATCACCACCAACCAGGGCGTCTCGCCCAACGCCTTCCGCCCGATGTACTTCTGGCGGAATCTCGCGGTGCAGGGCGGGGGGATGCCGACGAGTCCTGTTTGGTCGAGCAGCGAGTCGAGCATCCAGAACACCGTGGCGACGGCGGACTACGACGGCGACGGGCTGCCCGAGATCGCGGTCGCGAAGTGGGTGAACTGGCGCTCGGGCCTGTACGAGAACATCGCGGGCACGCCCAGCCTCACGCCGCCGTGGGAGGCCGGCACCACGAACGGCGACCGTGGCGTCGCGTGGGCGGACGTCGACGGGAACGGCTGGCCCGACCTGATGATCGGCGGCGCCTCCACCACCGTGCAGTCGCGGCTGTACTCGAACACCGCGGGCGTGCTGACGCAGACGTGGGCCGCGAGCCTCGCGTTCGTCGGGCAGCAGGAGGTCGCGTTCGCCGACGTGAACCGCGACGGGCGTCCCGATTACGCGGAAGTCCACTTCTCCAACGGGCAGACGCACATCTTTCTGAACGCGGACGGCGTTCTCAACACCACGCCCGACTGGACCTTCGACGCGCCGGAAGTCGGCAACGCGCTGGACTTCGGCGACCTCAACGGCGACGGATGGGACGACCTGGTGGTGGGCTACTCGGGCGATGTCAGCGTGCGGGTGTTCCTCGCCGTGCCGCCGCCGTGCCCGGGTGACCTGAACGGCGACCGGGCCGTGAACACCGCCGACCTGGCGCTCCTGCTGGGCGTGTTCGGCTCGGCGGTGACGCCTGGCGCCACGGGCGACCTGAACAGCGACGGCGCGGTCAACACGCAGGACCTGACGCTGTTCCTGGGCGTGTTCGGGACGGTGTGCCCCTAGCCGCCAGTTTTGCGAGCGCGCGGGCTATTCGATGGGGGCGATGGTGCGGTCCCACAGTTCGGGGTCCTTGAGCATGCGCTCGCGGAGCAGGCGCACGGGCGGCATGCCGTGGCGCTGCACCTCGTCGTGGAAGCGGACCAGCGAGAACGCCGGGCCTTCCTGTGCCTTCCAGTCACGGCGCAGCGTCATCAACTGGAGCTTCCCGACGGTGTAGAGGCAGTAGCCGGGGTCGTAACTCCCGCGTTCGGCCTCGGCGCGGGCGGTGGCCTCGGCGTAGTAGCAGTTGTCCATGAAGAAGCGGGTGGCCTGGTCGAGGGTCATGCCCTGGCAGTGCATGCGGACGGCGGCGACGAGGCGGCACACGCGGAGCAAGGCCTCGCTGGCCTGCGCCATGCGGTACTTCGCGGCGGCGTGGGGGGCCTTGGCGAGGCTCGCCGGCGGGAAGCCCTCTTCGATCGCGAGTTCTTCAGTGTAGTGGGCCCAGCCCTCGATGAAGGCGTAGCTGCCGATGAAGCGCCAGGCGCCGGGGATGCCCGAGTCCTTCAGGTGCATCGCCTGCATGAAGTGACCGGGGTACGCCTCGTGGACGCTGACGATGTCGGTGGTGTAGTAGTTGAACGCGGTGAGCCATTCCTCGGCGCGCCGGGCGTCCCACTCCGGCTCGACGGGCGTGACGTAGTAGTACGACTCGGTGGCCCGGGTCTCGAACGGGCCGGGCGTGTCCATCGAGGCGAAACTGGTGGCGCGGAGGAACCGGGGTGTCTCGTCGACGATCACGCGTCGGTCGGTCGGGTAGCGCACGAGGTTTCGGTCCTTGAAGAACGCGTGGATTTCCTCGAGGTGGGCGCGGGTCTCGGGGATGAGCGTGGCGGCGGTGGGGTGGTCGCGCATCACGCCGGCCCACACGTCGGGGGCGGGGCGTGAGGGGTCGATCTCGCGTGCGGCGGCGACGAAGCGGGCCTTCAGGCGCTCGAGTTCACGCTCGCCCACCGCGAGGACCTCTTCGGGCGTCTGCGTGATCAGTTCCTGCTCGCGGAGCATGCGGGCGAAGGCGTCGCGCCCGACGGCGAAGCCGTCGGTGGCGTTCGGGAGGCGCTCGCGCTCGAGCCAGTCGGCGAAGCCGCGCATCGCCGTCGCGGCGGCCTTCGCGGCCGTCGCGAGCTCGTCGCGCTGGGCGCGCGTCCCGGCGGATTCGAAGGCCTGCAGCAGGTCCTTCTCGTAGAACTCCGCCTGGCCGCGGGCGATGGTGGCTGCGGTGTTGATGAAGACGCGGGGGAGCGCCGCGTCGAGCTGGGCCCCGGCGGTGTCGAGAACGCCGGGGGCGGCGCTGAGAACGTTCGTGGCCGCGCGCATGCGCCGGTCGATGGGCGCGTAGTCGCGCTTGGCGTAAAGGCTCACGTCGATCGCACCCGCGTAGAACATCGGGTTGCGCCGCGGAGCCTCGGCGTCGGTGAGGGGGAAGAGGTCCGCGGCGAGCGCGGCCCGCAGCGCCCGGGCCCGGAGCGAGGTCTCCTTGTCGCTCGACGTGGCCAGGGTTTCGAGGGCGGTCCGCTGGCGAGTGATCTCCGCGACGCGGGCGTCGATACGGGCCTTCGAGAGGTCCGGCCCGCGCCCGTCGTACTCGTGAAGGCCCGCCGCGGCCCCGGCGCCGGGATTGAACGCGAACGCCCCGAGCAGATAGGCGTCTCCGGCTCGGTTGAGACCGTCGCTTCCGGCGCAGCCGGTCAGGAGGGGGAGGCAAAGCGTGAGGAGCGTGGCCGAGCGGAACGGGCGTTGCGGCGTTGTCATGCGGTCATGGTAACGGCGGGGCCGACGGCGTCCGGCGGGCGTTCCGCCACGCCACCGCGCCGTACGGCGGCTCAAGCCCCTCGCACAGCCAGAGGTCCGCGAGGCTGCCGCACAGGCGCGGCGGCAACAGCATCCGCACGACGACCCGAGCGATCGGGCGTCCCAGCCACACGCCAAGCAGCATGATCTGGGCGAAGAAGACGTACACCACCAGATGGAGGCGCAGCCCGACGAGTTCGACGGCGGCGCTCATCGCCGAGCCGCCCCATTTGAGCGCGCCGTCGGTGAGCGAGATCGCGGCCCACGCGGTCGACAAGCCCAGCACGACGGGGACGACAACTGAGGCCTTTCGGCGCGACGATCCCAGCAGCAGGACGCTGAAGAGCACCCCGAGCGCGAAGACCCCGGGAGAGGCCGGCACGATCCAACCGAGTTGGGACCAGTCGATCGCCGTCGCCAGCCCGCCCTGCGATGACAGCACGGCCTGCATGTCGGCCTGGCGCACCCACTGGGCGTCGATGTACTCCGTCCAGGATCCCAGCATGGCGGTGGGGCTTTGGACGTTCGCGGGTGTGGGCGTGATGGGAGCGATGCCGCCCGGCGCGGACGGCGGGGGAGGCGAGGGCACGGGCACCGCGGCGGCGGCCTGGGCCCTCTCCAGTTGCCACTGCGCGTGCGCCGCGCCGATGCGATCCCGCAGCGGGCGGGACATCGCCTCGACGGCGGGGATCGACATCCCCCAGCACAGCAAGGAGGACGCGCCGATCGAGCCCAGCAGCACCACCAGGAGCGCGACGGCGAGCACGCGAGACCAGCGGGCCGCCCACGGGCCGAGCGCCGGGTACTCCTGCAGCGCGGCGCACGAGCCGCACTCCGGGCAGCGCACCATCAGCATCGAGTAGTGCGGTTCGCGGACGATCGTCTGCGCCACGAGGTTGAAGCCGCACGCGGCGCAGAAGCGGTCGCCCACGAGCGGGCCGAGGCGCTGCTCGGCGGGCGGGATCGCGCAATCGGCGACGGGCGGTTGCCACGGGTGGGTGGTCAAGCCGACTGTCTCCTTGCACGACGGGAACGTTTCATGGAGCGCCGCTGGCGGCGGACGAGCGAGCGGGCCGATCGGGCCGCGATTGTGCCCAGCGGGCTCAGTGCGAACGTCGCCGCCCCGGTGGCGATGATCCACGGGGCCTGGATCTGGAAGTTGGACAGCCCGAGTGAGGCGGCGGGGAGCGCGGCGGCGGACCCCGCGTGGACCAGCCGCTCAAGCCCCGGGATGACCACGCT
>JAFLCM010000275.1 GCA_017303565.1 Planctomycetota bacterium | reverse complement strand
GGGCGGATTTTCCGCCGGCGGTCGGTCCCACGATGACGGGGAAGCGCGTCACGGGCGGAGGGTAGGCGGGAATGAAAAACGCCCGAGGGTTGCTCGGGCGTTCGTGGGTACTGCGCGGCGCGGGACGGGTCAGGTCGGGCAGGGCTGACCGAAGCGGCCGAGGAAGAAGGTGAGGTCGGCGGTGTTGACGAAGCCGTCGGCGTTGAAGTCGGCGCCTGAGCCGGGGATGGCGACGGGGGAGCCGAACTGGCCGAGGAAGATGGTGAGGTCGGCGGTATTGACGATGTGGTCGCCGTTGAGATCGCCGGGGCAGGGCGGGGTGACGGTGAGCGTGGCCTGTTCCGACTCGCTGTAGCCGCAGGGGTTTTCGGTCTCGAAGAAGTACGAGCCCTCGTCCTGCTGCTGGGCGTTGATGATCTTGAGGAGGTTGGTCTGCGCACCGGAGATGATGGAACCCCAGCCGGTGGGGCCGTCGGTCAGCGCGGTGGCGCCGCGGTACCACTGGTACGTGAGCGAGTCGCCGGTGACGTTGACGGGGAAGTCGGCGGTGTCGCCCTGGTCGACGGTGACGTTGACGGGCTGGCCGAGGATGGCGGGTTCATCGCAGAGAACGGTGAACTGGCGCATCATCTCGTGGTCCTCGTGCTCGAGGATGTGGCAGTGCATGGGGAAGGTGCCGGGGAAGCCTTCGAACTTGGCGATGAAGCGGGTGATCTGGTTGGGCGGGCACTGGATGGTGTCCTTCCAGCCCTGCTCCTCGGGCGGGATGGGGAGGAGCGGGCCGTTGGGTACGACGACGCTGCCGTTGAGGGTGAAGTCCTGGCGGTCGAGGGCCTGGAACTGGACGAGGTGGACGTGGAAGGGGTGTGAGATCTGCGAGGCGTTGGCGATCGACCAGGTCTCGATGGTGTCGATGCGGGGGAAGTCGGTGATGTCGTCGAACATCAGGTCGTCGATGAGCCAGGTGTCGATGTTGCAGGTGTCGACGGTGGCGAGGCGGAGGGTGAACTCGCGGGCCTGCACGGACTGGTTCTGCGGCAGGGGCGCGATGGTGTTGAGGTTTGCGGGGATGGCGGCGGTGTGGCCGGTGGCGTTCTGGACGCGGAAGCTCATCATGTTGCTGAGGAAGTCCGTGCCGCCGGGGAACGGGGCCGGGGCCAGGTTCACCATGGTGAGGCTTGACGTGGCGGGGAGCGGCGCGAAGTCGATGATGATGTCGGCGCGTTCGCCGGGCATCAGGGTGAGGCTCTGCAGGTTGAGCGGGGTTTCGCGGAGGCCGCCGTCGGTCCCGATGAGGGTGAAGCCGTACGGCGCGCCGGTGGCCATGCGGAGGGCGATGGTGTAGGTGCGGGTGTTGGAGCCGTTGACGCAGCGGTAGCGGTACTTGCCCTTGTTGACGTTCTGGAAGGGCCAGACCTTGCCGTTGATGACGATCTTGTCGCCGAAGAACTCGTCGCTGGCGCTGGGGTTGTAGACGAGGGCGCCGGCGGCGTTGATGTTGCGGTCCTGGAAGACCAGCGGCACCTCGTACTGGCCGCTGGGCAGGTTCAGCGAGGCCTCGTTGGGGTCACGGATGAAGTAGAAGCCGGCGAGGCCGGCGTAGACGTTCAGACGCGTGATGCCCAGCGCGTGGTCGTGGTACCAGAGGGTCGCTGCCTCCTGGTCGTTGGGGTAGAAGTACTGGGCGGAGGACTGACCGGGGGCGAAGGTGAGGCTGGGGTAGCCGTCGCTCTCGGGGGCGACCTTCAGGCCGTGGAGGTGCGTGACGGTGACGGGGGTGCGTCCGGTGATGTCAGGGCCGTGCAGGCACTGGTTGATCTCGAAGAGGTGGGTGTTGCGGAGGACGTTGAGGGAGTTGCGGAGGTCGTTGTGCCAGGTGACGCGGATGGGCTGACCCTTTTGCACTTCGAAGGTGGGGCCGGGGTACTGGCTGGCGTAGCCCCAGACGCGGTTGGCGGGGAGGCTGGCGTGGAAGGAGTGGTTGAACTCGCGGATGTAGACGTCATAGTTGGGGATGCCGTCGGGCCCGATGCTGGTGGGGAGCAGAACGTTCGGGATGGGGAGGGCGTCCTGGAAGGGGGTGAGGGTGACGGAGCAGTAGGTGTTGGCGCAGGAGGTGAAAGCACCGTTCCAAGTGCCGCCCGAGCCGGTGCAGGAGGCGTCGGTGACGCTGGTGCAGGTGCCGTTGGTGAAGCAGCAGGCACCGGTGGGCTGGGGGCAGGGGTTGGGCGAGCAGTCGGTGCCGTTGCCCTGGTACGAGCCGATCATCGACGAGCAGGTGGCGGAGGTGGTGACGAGGCAGGTGCCGTCGGAGAAGCAGCAGGCGCCCGAGGTGGCGGGGGCGGTGTAGGTGACGGTGAGGACCGGGCGGTTGGCGCTGGTGGGATGGGTTCGGGAGTCGAACTGGCGGGCGGACTTCGCGGTGGTCTCGTTGCCCTTGAGCATCCAGCCGTTGTTGGTGGCGGGGCTGTTGAGCCAGTTCTGGACGTCGGTGACCATCGCCGCGCTGGTCCAGTTGTAGTTGCCGGTGTTGGTGACGCTGGTGGTGGCGCTGACGCCGCCGGTGGTGGTGCCGCCGGCGGTGGTCCACGTGGTGGCGCTGTAGAAGCGGTGCTGCCAGGTGGCGGAGTTGGTGGTGGCGGTGGTGCCTGCGCCCTCGTCGCCCGAGGCGTTGGAGGTGCCCTCGCCCCAGGTGGTACTGACCTTGGTGAGCGTGAAGGAGTAGGTGCCCACCGCGCCGGTGGGGACCTTTGAGCAGCGGAGTTTGAGGTTGACCGCGGTGATCGTCGAGCCAGCGGGGATGCTGGAGAGGTCGAACTTGATGAGGGTGCGGCGGAGGAAGTTCGAGGACTGGTTGGTCTTGCCGGCGTACAGGCTCTGACCGGCGCCGTTGGCGATGTCGCCCTCGGTGTCCTGGTAGAGGGTGGCGTCGGCGGTCGGGGTGAGGTTGACGGTGGGACGCGCGACCGCGGCGGCGGATGACCAGAGCGCGGCCAGCGCGGACACGAGGGCGGGCGCGAGGCGCGCGAACGGAGCGGGGGCGACGTTGCTCTGGCTCATCGGGCTTTCTCCCAAGGTCGCCGGGCGGACGGGGATGGGTCGCGCGCGGCGCAATCGAACAGCCGCTCGCGTGGCGGCGTCTCCGGTCGCAGCATACCCGCGCGGGGCCGAACGCCCCAGCGGAAACCCTGATGCGACGGAGTGTTTTTCTTTGGGCACGGGGGGGTGGGCTGAAACACGCCAAAGTGTGGAGGGGGGACACATCGCCGCCGATCCCGGGGGGATTTTCCGCGATATCCTTTCCTTCCCCGGACGGTTTTGCTTGCCCGGCCCCCCGGCGCGGCGCTCGGATGCGCCCGACGCTCCGGTGTGGCGGCGTCCGGTCCAACTCGGAGTCCCCCATGCCCAAAATCAATATCGGACAGGTTGACGTGACCGGCAAGCGCGTGCTGATGCGCGTGGATTTCAACGTGCCCCTGAAGAACGGCCAGGTGACCGACGACCTGCGGATCCGCATGGCGGCGCCCAGCATCAAGAGCGTGCTGGACCGCGGGGGGCGGCTGATCCTGATGTCGCACCTGGGCCGCCCGTCGGGGGCGGGGTTCGAGCCGGAGTTCTCGCTCGAGCCGTGCGCCAAGCGGCTGAGCGAGATCATCGGCAAGCCGGTCAAGTTCCCGAGCCACGACTGCGTGGACGGCGCGAGCGCCGCGGCGGCGAACATGCTGCAGAACGGCGAGTGCATGCTGCTGGAGAACCTGCGCTGCCACAAGGCGGAGCAGAAGGGCGACGCCGCGTTCGCGGGCAAGGTGGCCGCGATGGGCGATGTCTACTGCAACGACGCGTTCGGCACCTGCCACCGCGCCGACGCCAGCATGGTCGCGGTGCCCAAGGCGATGGGCGGCAAGCCGCGGGTGTGCGGGTTCCTGGTCGAGAAGGAGATCAAGTACCTGAGCGACGCGCTCTCGAAGCCGCAGCGTCCCTTCGTGGTGGTGCTCGGCGGCGCGAAGGTGAGCGACAAGCTCCCGGCGATCGAGTTCCTCCTGCCCAAGGCGGACGCGATCGTGATCGGCGGGGCGATGGCGTACACGTTCCTGAAGGCGCAGGGGAAGAACGTGGGCTCGTCGCGCGTGGAAGAGGACAAGCTCGCCGACGCGAAGCGGATCCTCGATCTGGCGGCGATGCAGAAGAAGACCATCCACCTCCCGAGCGACCACATCGTCGCTGAGAAGTTTGAGGAGGGCGCGGTGGGCAAGGTTGCCGCGGGCGACATCCCTGCCGGGATGATGGGGCTGGACATCGGCCCGGCGACGCGGGCGGCGTACGGCGCGGCGCTGAGGGCGGCCCGGACGGTCGTGTGGAACGGGCCGATGGGCGTGTTCGAGTGGGCGAGCTTC
>JAFLCM010000274.1 GCA_017303565.1 Planctomycetota bacterium | reverse complement strand
CTCGCCCGGCGGGAGGGCGGTTCCGTGCTGTGCGGCGGCTCGCGGGCCAGCGTCCCGGGGCGCTGCGCGGGCGGCGCGTTCTTCCAGCCGACCGTCGTCGCCAATCTCCCGATGACGTGCCGCACCCAGCAGGAGGAGATCTTTGGCCCCGTCGTCACGGTTACACCGTTCGAGAACGAGGATCACGCGGTCGAGCTCGCCAACGCCACGCCCTACGGCCTGAGCGCCAGCGTGTGGACGCGCGACACGGCCCGGGCCCTGCGGACCGCCGAGCGGCTCGACGCGGGCACCGTCTGGGTGAACTGCTGGCTGGTGCGAGATCTCCGCGTGCCCTTCGGCGGAGTGAAGCAGTCGGGAGTCGGCCGCGAGGGCGGCGACGATGCGATCAACTTCTTCACCGAGTCTCGCACGGTCTGCGTGGCGCTGCGCTAGCTCGATTCAGGTCGGCGAGAACAGCCGCGCCGCGAACCGGCCCGCGCAGGGGCCGAAGTCAGCGGGCGGCGCCGGCAAACCAAGCCACTTCGGACGCGCGCCCAGCCCCTTGACGATCTCCCGGTCGAGGCGCCCGACCCGGCACAGTTCCACCGTGTTCGTCGAAGCAAAGATCACGCCGCCCTTCTCGAGCAGCCGTGCCGCCCCGGCCACAAGCCGCGAATACCCGGTCACGCTGCTCCACGCCCGGCCTCCACTCTTGGGTGCGGAGGCGAACGAAGGCGGGTCGAGGATCACCAGGTCGAACCGCAGGCCCTTGCGCTCCGCGTATTCGAAGAACTCGAAAGTGTCCATCTTCGCGAAGCGGTGGGGGGCCGGGTCAAGCCCGTTGAGCGCGAAGTTGCGCTTGGCCCAGTCGAGGTAGCGCCCCGAGACGTCCACGCTGGCGGTCACCGCGCCGGCTCGGGCGCACGCGGCGGAGAACGCGCCGGTGTAGCAGAACGTGTTCAGCACCTTCATTCCCGGCGAGCGGGCGCACACCTCCGCCAGGTGGCGACGGTTCTCTCGCTGATCGAGAAAAATCCCCGTCGAGAACCCGTCGTACAGGCGCACCTCCAGCCGGGTGCCGTGCTCGTTCACTTCGAACCACTCGGGCAGCGCAGCGCCCGCCTCCGGCGTCGGGTCGCTCAGTGCCGCCGGGTGAAGCCCGCCCAGGCGCGAGCGGTCTTTCGCGAAGACCTTGACGTACACCGCCGTCACACCCAAGGGTGCGAGCGCCGAGAGCGTGGCCTCGGCGGCCCCGGTCGAATCGATCGGCGCTCGCCCGTCCGAGCCTTCGTACACGATCAGGACCGCCCCGGGCCCGTACCGGTCGATGAACACGCCGGTCAGGCCGTCCGACTCGCCCGCGAACACGCGGAACGCGTCGGTCGCGCCCGAGCGCACGAGGCCCGAGCGCCGGTCCAGCGCCCGCGAGACCAGGTCCTTGAACGCCGCGCCGGAGCTCATGCGCGCCCCGCCCCTCGAACGATCATCAGCCGCGGCTCGGTGAACTCTCGGATCGCGTCGAAGGGTCCCTCGCGCCCCAGGCCCGACGCCTTCACGCCGCCGTAGGGCATCGCTTCGACACGGAATGTCGGGGCGTCGTTGATCACCACCGCGCCGACGCGCAGAACGTCCCAGGCGCGGTGAGCGGTGTCGAGGTCGCGGGTGAAGACGCCGCACTGGAGCCCGAACGCCGAGGCGTTGACCCGCGCGGCGGCGTCTTCGAAGCCCGCGAACGCGGAAAGGCACACCACCGGGCCGAACGCCTCGCAGCGCGCCAGCGTCGAATCCCATGGAACGTCCTCCAGCACCCAGGGCGTCATCAGGTTGCCGCGGCGCTCGCCTCGGATCAGCGCCTTTGCGCCCCGCTCGAGCGCGTCGTGAATCCACGCCTCAAGCCGGACCGCCGCTGGCTCGTCGATCATCGGGCCGACGTTTGTCCGCTCGTCATTGGGATCGCCCGCGTGAAGCGACGCGACCCTCGCGACGATCCGGTCGCGGACGCCCTCGTACACGCCGTGCTCCACGAGCGCGTGCTGCACGCTGATGCACGACTGCCCGGAGTTCGCGAACGCACCGAAGACGATCCGCTCGGCGGCGAGTTCGAGGTCGGCGTCCCGCATCACGACCGCGAAGGCGTTGCCGCCAAGCTCAAGAACAACCTTTTTCCGCCCCGCCAGCGCCCGCAGCCGCCAGCCAACTTCCGCCGACCCGGTGAACGAGAGCGCCGCGGGGCGATCGTCCGTGATCAGGGCGCCCGCATCGGCGGGCAGCGCGGGGACGATGCTCCACCCGCGCCCGGCCGCGCAGGCGACCAGCACCTCGCCCAGCATCAGCGCGGTGGCCGGCGTCTTCTCGGACGGCTTGAGGACCCACGGGCACCCCGCCGCGATGGCGGGGCCGACCTTGTGGGCCACGAGGTTGAGCGGGAAGTTGAAGGGTGTGATGAGCGACACCGCGCCGCACGCCACCCGGCGGGTCTGGGCTCGGTGCAGCCCGCCGCGGGCCGAAGAATCGAGCGGCAGAGCCGCCTCGCTGAGCGCCCGCGGGGCTTCTTCCGCGCACACTCGAAGCGTCTCGACCGCCCGAGAAACTTCGGTGCGGGCGTCGGAGATGGTCTTGCCGGACTCCGCGAGGATCACGCGGGCGAAGTCCTCGGCCCGGCGGTCGATCTCCGCCGACGCTCGTCGCAGCAGGGTGGTGCGATCGTGGAGCGGCGCGGGACCGAGCCCGTGGGCCAGTTCCGCCGCCGCGATCGCCTGATCGATCTCCGTGGCCCCCCCGAGGGCGCACCGAGAGGCCACCCCCGCGCCCCAACGTGAGGGCACTTCGAGCGCCGCGCCGGTATCCCGCGCTTCGCCGTCGATGAACAACTTCGCCGCGACTCGGCTCACGCCGTCAATGTAGCGTCGTCGCCATATCGGCGTGGAGTTCTCAGCGGGCGTCGAGCGAGACCGTGAAGGTCTGGCCGTCGCCGCTGACGAACGTGACCGAGCGTGCCTTGGCGTCGATCGATTCGATGGTCCAGCCGTCGGTGAAGGCGTCACCGGCGGACCAGGAGTTGCCATTGATGAGGGCCCGCGCCGAGCCGTCGGCCTGACGGAGGATCATCCGAAGGTGAACCTCGGGCTTGGAGATCAGCGCCGGGGCATCGGTCGGCTCGACAACCGGCTCCGGCACCGGGGCCTGGACCTTCTGGCTCGGGCGGAATGGGGACTGCGGCTCGGCGAGGGAAGAGACCTCCTTCGCTCGGGCCAGGGCCTTGGCCTCTTTGGGCGTGATCGAACCCGCCGCCGAGCTCGCCTCCGCCCCCGTGGGGGCCGCCGCGCCATGGGTCGCACGCGGCCCGGAACCGATGAGTTCGTGCCCGAGGGACACCACCAGCGCCGGCCCGGCGAGCGCCGCCACCGCCAGCACGTTCGCCTTGATCGATGAGCCGCGGATCACTGGGTCACCTCCGCCGTCTTCGTCGTTTCAGTCTGGCCCGGGATCGTCGAAAGGGCGGCGGGGGCTGGCTTCGGGAAAGAGAAGTGGGCCGTGACGATCGAGGCCCGCACCAGGTCGGCGTCCTGGGCCTCGGGCGTGAAGCGCACCGACAACAGCCTTGTCAGGCCCGTGCCGCGCTGCAGGTCGCGCACGAACGCCGACAGCCCGGCGTACGTCCCAGTCGCGTCGATCGAGACGGACACCGCGGCGTCGGGCCGCAGCGCACCGTCGGCCTTCGGCGCGGGGATCGACGCAGCGATGTCCCGAGGCAGCGTCCGCTCCACCTGCACCGTGTGCTTGTCGGCGATCGCCTGCACCGCCGACATCAGCCCGGCCATGTCCCTCGCCATCCGGCTCCGCTGCGTGAGCGACTCGGAGGACCTCTTCACCTCGGCCTGCTGGGACGTGAGCACCGGCATTTTCGCCGCGAAAGCCCCGCTCTCGGCGGCCAGCACTCTCATCCGCTCGAAGTTCGCCATCGCCTCGTCCCGGCCGCTCCGCAGCGGCTCGAGCACCAGCACGGAGAACCCGGCCAGTCCCGCGAACACGATGACCCCGAGCGCGAGCCCGTTGCGGCCGCTTCCGGTTCCGTTCACGGCGTGCCTCCTTCCGCGACGGGAGCGCCGTCAATGGTCGTGAATCCGACGAGCCTGATCGTTGCCTGGAACTCGGAGGCCCCGGGGCGTGAGGCCTGCCGCTGCACGCCACCGAGCGTGACGCCCGCGACCAGCGGCGACCCCTCGAGACGCTGCACCAGCCCGGCGAGGTCCGTCCCGCCCGGTTCGATCACGACGCTGCCTCGCACCTCGCAGCGGGCCTCGCCGCCGTCCTGCCAGGGCATGCCGCTCAAAGCGGCCCCCTCAGCCGAGCCTTCGACACCCTCGACCGACGTGTTCAGCAATCGCTCGCTCAAAACTTTCTCGCCGCCTAAACTTGAC
>JAFLCM010000273.1 GCA_017303565.1 Planctomycetota bacterium | reverse complement strand
CCACGCTGGCGGCGTTGGCCATGACCTTCATCGAGGGAGCGTCGGGCGAGGTGTTGGCGCCGGGGGCGGCGAGTCGGTGCTTGAGGTACGCGACCGACTGCCCGGCGAGGATGGCCGCGTTCTTGCGGAGTTCGGGGCGGCGGGTCTCGTCGGAGCGCTGCGGGTCGATGAAGGTGCGGCGGACGGCGTCGAGGGCGGTGACGATGGCGTCGGTCCAGGGGGCGGCGTCGCTGGGGGCGACCGACTTGCGTGCGAAGGCGGCGCGATCGGCCATGGCGGCGCTCAGCCGCTCCACGGCGCGTCCGGCGAGTTTGCCCTGCTCGCCCGTGGGGGAACCGGCGCGGGTGGCGTCGATCGCCAGCACCATCGTCTTGGCGACAAGGGGGTCGGCCTCGGTCGAGAGCGCCTTGGCGAGGTCGTCGGTCGCGTCCTGGAGTTTGCTGAGGGAGACCGGAGACTGGGCCATGCTCAGCGTGGCCCGGACGGCCTCGCGGAGGGTTCGGGCCGAAGCGAGGCGGACCGGCGGACGCGCGTCCTTGAGCGCGTTCCGCAGCGTGTCCACGCCCTGGGGGGTGCCCAGACGCCCGGAGACGCGGAGGGCGTTCACGGCGGCGTGGTCGTCGGTGGACTGAGCGATCCGTCCGAGTTCGGCGGCGAGGGCTTTGGAGTATTCGAGCCGGAACGCGAGGGTGACCCCCGCGCCGTCCAGCGGCGCGAGCAGGTCGTCGCGGGCGGCCTCGCGCTCCTGATGGTCGGTGCCTTTGAGGCGGGCCAGTTGAGCCGAGGCGAACTCGGCGATCCGCTTGGCGGCGTCCCCGGCAAGGGTTGGGGCCGAGGTGACCTCCGGGGGAAGGGACTGGGCGACCAACGGGGACGCCAGCAGCAGCGCTCCCCCGATGGACAGGGCGCGAACCAGAACAGTGACCCGGGATTGGGGGCGAACGCGGGGGAGGGTGCGGGTGAAGTTCATGGTGGGGTCTGGGGTCGCCCGGGGAGGGGGCGGGGGTGTGCGTCGGGATCGGGAGGGCGAAACCCTATGAGAGACGGCGCGGGGGCGTCAAACGAGGCGAGCACCGAGGGCGTTCCGGTAGTGATGAGGCTACGCTGCGCGGGGCGATGCCCGTCCGTTGACGGCGCGTCCCCGTGAAGAGGAGTTTCGCGATGGCGGTGGCTGCGGTTCTGGTCGGTGGTGCTCGGGCGCTGTTGGGGGTGGCCTGGGGCGGGCTGCTCGTGGTTTGCGGGCTGTGGCTGCTCGGGGGGCTGCGCATCGGGGCGGCGGATGGGGGAGAAGTGGTCTGGATGTTTGCGCCGGGCCGCACGGAATGGTGGGCTGGGTTGATGGCGATCGCGGCGGGTGAGTTCGTTTTTCTGTGCGTGGCGTGCGACCGGTTGTGCCCGATGAAGAGCCGTCGCCTTCCGGACTGGCTGCAGCTGTGCTGCGCGGGGGGATTCGTTGTGTGTTTGGTCGGTGTGGTGGGGTCCTTTCTCGGAGTGCTGGCATGAAGTCTGGTGAACGCGGCGTCTGGGAATGCAAGCGAGGGGGGCGGCGGCTGCTCGTCGGAGCCTGGGCGTTGCTCACGGCGTGCGGGAGCTGCTGGGGGCAGGGCGAACCCGGGGGTGCCCCAGCGCCGGCGGCGGTGAGCGTGGCGTCGCCGGACCGGGCGGTGTTGGACCGTCTGCGGACGGACCTGGTGTCGTTCGGGGTGCTGCAGTTGCTGCGGTCGATCGAGTCGCCGACGGTGGACGACTACCGGGCGGCGGCGCTGGGGCTGCGGATCGCGCGGCGGACGGCGCCGAACGACGCGGAACTGCTGCGGGTCGAGAGCGAGGCGTGGGGGAGCGCGCAGGAGGCTGACCGCTCGCTGGAGTGCACGCGGGCGCTCTTGAAACTCGACCCGGCGGACACGGTGTCGCTGCTGAGGGTGGCATCTTCGAGCATGGGCAAACTGCAGGACGCGGACCAGCGCTTGAAGGCGTACGACGGGCTGATCAACGCGCCGTCGATCGACAAGAGCGTGCGGAGCCGGCTGGCGCTCGACGCGGCGCTGCTGGCGCGTGAGAACGGGGACGACCGCGGCTTCCTCGACCGGCTGACGCTGTCGACGACGCTGGACTCGACGAACAAGGAAGCGGCGGCGCTGTACGTGACGTACTTCCTGGACCGGACGAGCGACCCTCGTGAGCGGTTCGACCTTCTGACACTGCTGCTGCTCGCCGACCCGTTGGACGCGGAGATGCACCGCAACGTGGCGTTCGAGCTGCGGCGTCAGGGCGCGTACCAGGGCTCGGCGCGGTTCCTGGACCTGGCGCGGACGATCAACAACTCCGAGGGCAAGCAGCTGACGGCGGCGCAGAACATGGAGTTCATGCAGAGCGTCTGGGACACCAAGGGCGCGGACAAGTGCCTCGAGGAACTGCAGAAGCTGCTCGACCTTGACATCATCAAGGAGAACCTGCGCCGGGACACGCTGACCAAGGCGGGGCGTTCTCCCGGGCCGGAGCAGGACATCCGCCTGCCGCCGGCGCTGGAGCGGCTACGGCTGATGATCCACGTGGCGCGGATGGACGACTCCGGCGCGGCGATCTCGGTGGACAGCCTGCGCCGTGCGAACGAGGAGGCGCAGATCCGCCTGCGCGAGCGGACCGACGCGGACGAGGACCCGAACACGCCGGCGAACCTGCGGCCGGGGGCGGTGAGGCGGTCGCTCACGCTCGACTACGTGTGGGTGCGGCTGTTCTCGGGGATGAACCTCGAGACCGTCGAGAACGACCTCGACCTTTTGTCGAAGCCGGGCGACGACGGGACGGCGCCGATCAGCGACGAGGCGGTCGCGAGGTTCAAGGGCTGGCTGGCGGCGATCCGCGGCGAGGCGGAGACAGCCAAGAAACTGCTGGAGCCGCTCGCCGAAGCCGACCCCTCGGCGCGGTGGGCGCTTGGCCTGCTGGCGCAGCGCCAGGGGGACACCGAAGGCGCGCTGAAGATGTACGAGCTGCTGGCCCGCGAGCACGCGGCGACGGCGCTGGGCAGCACGGCGCGGCTGCGGTGGGAACGGCTGAAGGGCACGCCCATGCCTCTGCCGGCGAAGCTGAGGGAAATCGAATCGGCGGCGATGGGGTTCGTGCCGGCGCTGGGCGACATCGCGCGTTCGCCGCGGGCGTTCCTGACGCTGACGGTGGAAGCGGTCGAGAGCCGCATCGGTCCCCTCGAGAGGCCGTCAGCGCGGTTCGTGCTGCGGAACGTCGGGCGGCTGGCGATGGGCGTGGGCGAGGGGCGACCGATCAACCCGCGGATGCTGCTGGCGGCGCAGATGGTCATCGGCGGGCGGGACGTCTCGACGCAGATCCGCCCCGAGGTGGTGAGCGCGGCGCGGCGGCTGCGCCTGATGCCGGGCGAGTCGATCGACATCACGGTCCCGATGGGTCGCGGCGACATGCTGGCGCGCGTGAGCGAGAGAGTCACTGGGGCAGCTGATTACCGCTGGAGCGTCACGCAGGGGTTCGTGCTGACCGGCGAGGGCGGGTTCACGGCGGGGGCGGGCTCGCTGCGGGCCCAGAGCGAACTGGGCAAGCGGTTGCCACTCGACCCCGGCGTGGACAACGCCGCGCTGGCGGAGCGGGTCTGGAGGGCGGCCGTGGCGTTGGCGTCCCGCTCGAGGCGTTCCACCACCAGGCTGCCGTCGTCGAGCCGGGCCTCGACGCGCCACCGCCACCGGATGTGGGCACGGACGTGACAATCACCGACGACGCAGGGCCCACCGCGTGCCTCGCGGCGAGCACGCGCGTCGCGGGCAGCGAGACGCTCGAGCACGCGCTCGGCCGCGCGACGCTGACGATCGAGGGTGATCGCGACGCGTGCCGTCGCCGCTACTCGCTTGCGTCGACGGGGATGCGCCGCGACATGATGCCGGGCTCGCCGCGGGTCTTCGCCGAGCGTGACGACGACCCCGCCCTGCGCACGGGACACGACCTCTTCGACGCGCTCTTCGCGCTGGCGATGGAGGAGGCGCACGAGAATTCGGTCGGCTCGATCCAGGACTACGCCTTCGACATGGGGCGACCGCTGCCGTGCCCCGAGGGCGGCTGCTTCGAGACGGGTCGACTCTGGACGTACGTCTGGACGCGGGACACGAGCTTCTCCGTGGACCTCGGCCTCGCGTCCGTCGATCCGGGGCGCGCGCGGAACTCCTTGCTCTTCAAGCTGAGCGAGCGCCGCGGCGGCGGGGGCGAGCAGATCGTCCAGGACACCGGCACGGGCGGCAGCTACCCCGTCTCGAGCGATCGCGTCGTCTGGGCGCTGGGCGCCGAGGCGCTCCTCGCCGAGCTCGAGGGGGCCGAGCGCACGAGCTTCCGCGATCGGGCGTACGCCGCGATCACGCGCACGCTCGCGCACGATCGGGAGATCGTGTTCG
>JAFLCM010000272.1 GCA_017303565.1 Planctomycetota bacterium | reverse complement strand
GCGAGGCCGGCGAGGGCGAGAGCGCCCGCCGCGCCGGGGGCGGGGATGATGCTGATGTTGGAGATGGTGACGTTGACCTGGGTGTCGTTGAACTCGGCCTGGGGGGCGTTCTGGATGCGGAAGCCGAACTGGGTGCCGGGGTTCCACCAGCCGCCGTTGTCGCCGAACTGGTCGACGCTGTTGAACATCTCGAGCCAGCCGGAGTCCTTGGTGACGCCGGAGACGCCGTCGGTGACGATCATGCGGACGAAGGCGTTGGAGCCGAGGCCGTCCGGGGGCTGGTACATGAAGGTCTGGTCCATGTAGCCCTCGACCGAGCCGTCGGTCTGGGTGGCGCCGGTGAAGAAGGGCGGGACGTTGGGGTTGGGCCAGCCGCCCTCACCGGCGAGGTAGAAGGGGAGGCCGGCGCCGCCCATGAAGGTGGTGCCGTTGGTGGTGGCGAAGAAGCCGCCCTCGTCGGTGTAGTTGTTGCCGTTGTTGTCGTCGCGACGGGGGACGTGGGCCCAGAAGCCGGCCTCGATGCTGCGGGTGCCGATGGACCAGAGCATCTCGGTGGTGCGGACGCGCACGCGGGCCGAGGCGGTGAAGGTGTCGGTGAGGTTGAAGCCGTGGGAGGTGGCGCCGCCGTCGCTGGAGAAGAACATCAGGTGACGGTTGGCGAAGTTGCCGCCGGCCTGGAGGAGTTCGTTGACCTTGTGCTCGCCGGCGAGGGTGCCGATGCTGATGTGGCCGTTGGGGCCAGCGGGGAAGGGGACGGCGGGGTTGCTGTCGTTCTGGTACGTCCCGATGCTGTTCGGGAAGTCGTTGAAGTTGCGGGTGGTCATGCTCATGCCGTTGATCGAGGCGATGCCGGCGAGGGCCTGGCCCGCGGTGATCAAGAGCGACGCAGCGAACAGAGCCTTCATGAGTCTCTCCTTCTCGTTTTGCCACACTGCTGTCAGGGACGCCTGGACGTTCGCCGTGCGCACGAACGTCGTTGGGGGATCAGCCGTGTGAGCGGACAGCCTCACGAAGCGGACGCGGCTGAAACCGCTTTCAGTTTGACCCGTGTGTGGATGATGTCAAACAAAAACGAACGAGGGGGCGGCGAGTAAAGCGATTTACTTGTCGCGATCTCGGCATTGATAAGGTGGGTGAAACGGTTTACTGGGCGTTGGCACGAGGGAGCCCGCGCTGACGCTTGGGGCTCGTGTGGGGAGCGCCCCTCGCTGACGCTCGGGGTTCTTGTTGTGGGCGCGATTCAGTTGCGGCGGCGCCAGCCGAGCCGCGCTTCGCCTTCGCGGACCCACTTCGACTCGCGGAACAGGCGCCAGATGAGGCCGGTGCGGGCGTTCTCGATGGCGAGCATGAGCGGGCCCTGGTCGATGGCGACGTAATCCGGGGCGACCCAGCCCTTGTGGGCGCTGAAGGCGTCGAGGAAGCCGTAGTGGTCGGGGCCGGTTCCTGGCTCGCGCCAGATGAGCGGTTCGCCGGCGGCGTTCTGGAGGTTCTTCATGTGGCGCAGCGCGGCGACCGCTTCGCTGGGTGCGAACATGATCGAGCAGCCCGCGGAGTAGGGCGCGACGGTGCCCTCACCCCATTCGTCCCTGGGGGTCGGCAGGTCGCCGACGAAATCGAAGTCCGGCTTCATCCCGGCGTACGGGAGTGCGACGGGCCAGAGGCCGGGGACGCGGTAGCCGTCGGGGGCGTCGGAGGCGTTCATGCCCCAGACGTTCTCTCCGATGAGCGCGAAGTTCTTCGGGTTCTCGATGGCCTTGCGGCGGTGCATGAGGACGGTGCGGCGGGCGCTGACCCACCAGTCGATCGAGGCGCGGCGCTCGACGCCGAAGGCGGCGGGGTCATCGGGCAGCGTGTTGGCGAAGTCGATGAAGCAGTGGGCGAAGAACGACGTGAACAGCGCGCCGGACCACTGGAACCAGAAGAACGGTTCTGTGGAGCCGGCGGGGTCGACGCCGAGGGTGCGGCGCATGCGGTAGTAGACGCCGGGTTCGACGCGGTGCTCGGGGTTCGGGGCGGCGACGGCGAGGAAGGTGGTGAGCCGCTGCTCGTCGCCGGCGTCCATCCAGACGTAGGGCAGGAGCTCGCCTTCGGCGGTGGGCTTGTGCTTGTCGCGGGGCTTCCAGCCGAGGGTGATGAAGCCGCGCTCGTGGGGCTTGTACCGCTCGCCCTCGCTCATAAACGCCTTCCAGTTCGCGGCCTCAACAAGGCGGTTCGCGGCGGCGTGGATGCCCGGGTCGGCCTTGAAGTACTCGCCGGCGACGATGACGCCCGCGAAGAGCAGCGCGTTGTCGATGGTGCTGACGACGTGCTCGTAGCCGGTGTGGGCGGGGCCGGCGTCGTGCGGGTCGAGGTAGTGGTAGAAGAGGCCGAACTTGCGGTTGTCGGGGTTGGATTCGAGCGACTTGAGGATGAGGGCGGTGCGCTCGCGTCCGGCGTCTTCGGTGATCCAGCCGCGCTCGACGGCGGCGGGGATGGCGGCGAGTTGGAAGCCGACGCCGGCGATGCTGATCTCCGGCTTGCTGGAGCGGTCGGGGACCATGCCGGTGTCCTTCGAGGCGTGCTCGAAGAGGAACAGGAACGCGGCGCGCTGGACGGCGTCGAGCAGGGCCTCGTCGTCTTTCGAGAAGGTGAACGGCGGTCGCGGGGCGGCGCCGTTGTCGGTCACGGTGGTCATGTGCGTCGGCGTGGTGCCTGCGGCGACGTTCTCGGGCCGAGCGCAGGCGGTGAGGGCGAGAAACCCGGCGGCGGCGCACGATGCAAACGCTTTCATGTCCATGGCGCATGGTAGACTCGCTCACATGCCCCGCACGGGATCTTCACCAGTTCGCGCCGGGATGGCGGCACCCGCCTCGGCGGAGGCGGCGCGGAGCCGTCCGGTCTCGATCGAGGACGTCGCGGGGAGGGCGGGGGTTTCGACCGCGACCGTGAGCCGGGTCTTGAACAACCCGGAACTTGTGGCGCCGGCGACGGCGGAGCGTGTGCAGCGGGCGATCGCGGAACTGGAGTACCGCCCCAACCTGTTCGCCAAGGGGCTGATGACGCGGAAGAGCCACGTGCTGGGCATCGCGCTGCCGGACATCTACGGCGAGTTCTATTCGGAACTGCTGCGCGGGGCGGACTCGGAGGCGCGGCGGCTGGGGTATCACCTTCTGGTGTCTTCGGAGGCGCGGCTGAACGGCAAGGGGGCGTCTTCGTCGCTGGCGTTCGGGTTGGTGGACGGGCTGGCGCTGATGATCACCGAGCCGAACGATGCGCTGCTGAAGGAGGCGATCCGCCTCGACGTGCCCTTGGTGGTGCTCGACAGCGAGGTGAAGGGCGCGAAGTTCGATTCGGTGGTCGTCGACAACGATGTGGGCACGCGCGAGGCCGTCGAGCACCTGCTGCAGGGGACGCCGGCGGCGCGGTGCTGCTTCGTCGGCGGGCCGAAGGAGAACTTCGACACGCAGGCCCGGGTGAGGACGTTCACGCAGGTGCTGAAGGCCCGCGGCCACGACGTGAAGGCGGACCAGGCGTCCTTCGGCGAGTACTCGACCGAGTGGGGCGAGAAGTGGGCGCTGGAGCGCCACAAGGCCGGCAAGCTGAAGGGCTCGGCGGTGCTCTGCGGCAACGACGAGATCGCCTACGGCATCATGCTCGTCGCACAGGACTCGGGGCTGAGCGTGCCGAAGGACGTGCGGCTGGTGGGCTTCGACGATTCGCGGCTGGGGCGGCTGATGCGCCCGCGGCTGTCGTCGGTGCGGATGCCGGCGGCGGAAGTCGGCGCGGCGGCGGTGCAGGCGCTGGTGATGCGGGTGTCGGACTCGGCCCGCGCCCCGCGGCAGTTGCGCTTGGCGACGAACCTGATCGTGCGCGAGAGCAGCAAGTAAGCGAGCCGCGTCCCGCGGGGGGGACGGCTTCAGGCCTCGGCGAAGTCGTACGACGCCATGTAGCAGCCCTTGCGCAGGCGGGCGAGCTGCATCAGGATGTCGTTGGTGAGGGTGGAGGCGCCGAAGCGGAAGTAGTCGGGGCTGAGCCAGTCGTCGCCGACGGTCTCCTTGACCATGACGAGGTAGTGAAGCGATTGCTTGGCGGTGCGGATGCCGCCGGCGGGCTTGACGCCGATGCGGACGCCGGTGCGGAGGTAGTGGTCGCGGACGGCTTCGAGCATCACGAGGGTGACGCCCATGGTGGCGGCGGGCTGGACCTTGCCGGTGCTGGTCTTGATGAAGTCGCGGTCGGTGAGGCCGGCCTGGATCGAGAGGTCCGAGGCGAGGCGGACGAGGTCGTAGGTTTCGAGTTCGCCGGTTTCGAGGATGACCTTCAGGTGGGCGCGGCGCGGGCCGGCGCCGGAGACGGGCGTCTCGGCGCAGACCTTCTTGACGGCGGCGATCTCCGCCTGCATGTCGTCGTAGCGCCCGGCGAGGAAGGTGCCG
>JAFLCM010000271.1 GCA_017303565.1 Planctomycetota bacterium | reverse complement strand
ACACCAGAGCATACCGCTCAGCCACCCATCCGCCGCGGACGCCATGGGGTTGCACGCAACGGACGCGCGACTCGCCCCAAAGTTCATCGGCCACTCGGCTGGCCCCGATCGACCGGGTGCAAGCCAGCGCGTCCGGAAACCGCCTCGGGGGCTTTTCCGGGCCGATTTCGGGGGTCCGTTGGCGGCTGGTGAAGGCCGAAACCCCCTCGAATCCGTGCGGCCTCGGGGTACACTTCCCTTCTTGGATCGAGAGAGTCCCCGCGCCGCCTGCCCGTGAAGTTGGGCAATCGGACGCCGCCCGAACGCCCAGCCGACCCCGCCCCCGAGCTCACCCGCGGCCATCGCCGCGCGCCCCCACTGGAGACCCCGACGATGCGTCCGACCGCGACCGCCGTGCGCCCCATCTGCCTCGCCTCCGCGCTGCTCGCGCTCGCGGGGAGTTCCCTCGCCGGGCCGGGTATCCGGGTGGCGACCTGGAACATCAGCAACTACGCCGGCGGGCGCGTGGCGGACATCCAGGGGACGGTCTACGGCGTCGTGCCGGTCGGCCTCGCGCTGGCGGGCAAGACGATGGACCCGGACATCCTCATCGTCCAGGAAATGGCCAGCGAGGCCGCCGCCCTCTCGATCATCAACACGCTCAACACCGCGCCCGGCAGCCCCGGCGACTGGGACATGGAGATCTTCACGATCAGCCCGGATACCTCGTCCGCGTTCTTCTACCGCACCAGCAAGATCGAGAACCTCGGCTCGACGGTCGCGGTGTTCGGCGGCAGCATCTCCGGGCCGCCGCGCCACGTGATGCGCTACGACTGGCGCCCCGTCGGCTACACCGCCAACTCGGCGCGGACGGCGTCGTTCTCCGTCCACATGAAGGCCGGCAGCACCGCGACGGACTTGAGCCGGCGCCAGGTCGAGGCCGTCGCCATCCGCGACTACATCACCGCGATGGTGAACCAGCCAGTGTTCTCCGGGATCAACTTCATGATCCTGGGTGACTTCAACATCGGCGCGGGCAACGAGGCCGCGTACCAGACCATGACCGCAGCCTCCGCGGGCGTGGCCCGGGTGTTCGACCCCATCAACACCCCCGGCTCCTGGTCGGATTCCCTGATCTTCCGCTTTGTCCACACCCAGGACCCCGCCACCAGCGCCGGGATGGATGACCGCTACGACCAGATCCTGTGCAGCAGCAACCTGCTCGATGGTCAGGGCCTCGCGTACATCGGCAACCCCGCCGTCGCCTACTCCACCAGCACCTGGAACGACCCCAACCACTCGTACCGCGCCTGGGGCAACGACGGCTCGTCGCTCAACAACCCGCTGCGCACCACGGGGAACACGATGGTGGGCGCGGCCATCGCGCAGGACATCATCGATTCGGCCACCACCGCCGGCGGGCACATCCCCGTGTTCATGGACATCAAGGTCCCCTGCGTCGCCGCCGCCTCCGCGGGCAGCATCAACTTCGGCACCGTCTACCAGGGCAGCCTCCAGGAGCGCACGCTCACGGTCCTGAACAACGGCAACGTCTCGCTCTGGACCGCCGCGGGCATCGACGCGGTGACGCACTCGCTCGCCGCCTCCGGCCCCTTCACCGCGCCGGCGGGCACCTTCAACGCCGCCGCGGGAACGCCCGGCACCGCCCACCAGATCGGCCTTGACACTTCCACCACCGGGCTCAAATCCGGCTCGGTGACGATCACCACCGATGACCCCAGCAACCCGACGATCGTCGTGTCCCTCAGCGCGAACGTCGTCCCGCCGCCCTCGTGCCCGGGCGACCTGAACAACGACTTCGTCGTCAACACCGCCGACCTCGCCCTGTTCCTCGGCGCGTTCGGCCAGAGCGTCACCCCGGGCACCTCGGGCGATCTCAACAACGACGGCGTGATCAACACCGCCGACCTGGCGCTGTTCCTCGGCAACTTCGGGCGCACCTGCTGAATCAGACCCGACGTCCACAAGGGCCCGCGCCGCGGGCGCCCGTCCCGACCCCGCTCCCCAGAGGCCCATCCATGCGCCGCCACCGTGCCCTCACCGCCGCGTCCCTCGCCTGCGCCGTCGCCGGCGCCGCTTCCGCCCAGGTGCGGGTGGTGTCGTGGAACGTGACCAACTACTCCGGCGGGCGCGACGCCGAGTTCAAGACCGCGATCTACGGCGTGGCGCCGACCGGCACCGCCTACGCCGGGCAGAGCATGAACCCCGACGTCTTCGTGGGCCAGGAGTTCCTGTCCCAGTCGGGCGTCGACGCGTTCCTGAACATCCTCAACACCGCCCCGGGCAGCCCTGGCGACTGGGCCGCCGCCCCGTTCCTCGACGGCGCGGACACCGACAGCGCCTTCTTCTGGCGCAACAGCAAGGTCGAGTACGTCGGCACCACCACGATCGCCATCGGCTCCAGCAGCACCGCCAACCAGCCCCGCGACACGCGGCGCTACGACTTCCGACCGCTGGGCTACACCGCTCCCTCCGCCACGCTGGCGGTCTACAGCGTCCACCTGAAGGCCCAGGGCGGGACCAACTCCAGCGGGCGCCGCCTCATCGAGGCCCAGCGCATCCGCGACAACGCCGAGGGCATCGACACCAACGGCCCCGGCACCGCGCTCCCCGCGGGCTACCAGATCATGGTCGCGGGCGACATGAACGCCCAGTCCTCCACCGAGTCGTTCTACGTCGAGTTCGTCGGCTCCCAGACCAACAACACCGGGCGCTTCTTCGATCCGATCTCCACCCCCGGATCCTGGAACAACAACAGCGCGTTCCGCTTCATCCACACCCAGGACCCCGCCACCCAGGTCGACGACCGCCACGATCAGATCGTCGTCGGCGGCGGGCTCGTCGACGGCGCCGGCCTCGACTACATCGGCGCCTTCGGAACCCCCTGGAACCTCTCCACTTTCGCCGACCCCAACCACTCCTACCGCTGCTGGGGCAACGACGGCACCTCGTACGACGCCCTGCTCCGCACCATCGGCAACGCCATGGTCGGGCAGCCGATCGCCGAGGCCCTGGTCGCCTCCGCCAACGGGCTGGGGCACCTGCCCGTGATGGTCGACCTGCGCGTGCCCGCGGAGATCGACGCCACCACGCTCGTCGATTTCGGCGACGTTCCGCTGAACTCGGCGCAGGCGCGCAACATCACCGTGTTCAACGCCGGCAATACCGCCGCCTTCGGCTCGGCCATCGAGACGCTCACCTACTCGCTGAACGCCTCCAGCGGCTTCGGCGTCGCCGCGGGGCCGTTCAACGACGACGCCGGCGGGATCGTCAACCTCCACCCGGTCTGGCTCGACACCTCGTCCCCCGGCGTGGTCACCGGCACGGTCACCATCGCCAGCAACAGCCCCGACGAGCCGGCGCGGATCGTCAACCTCGCGGCCCGCGTCGTCCCGCCGACCCTTTGCGCCGGCGACCTGAACGGGGACAGCCTCATCAACACCGCCGACCTCGCCCTGTTCCTCTCGGTCTTCGGCCAGAGCGTCACCCCCGGCGCCCCCGGCGACCTGAACAGCGACGGCCAGGTCAACACCGCCGACCTCGCCCTGTTCCTCTCGGTCTTCGGCACGGCGTGCTGATCGGAACCGCCCGCTCAGAACATGTCGACCATCGACGGCGTGGCCCCCGCGAAAACGCCGTCCAGTGACGCCACACGCTCCGCGGGCCCTTCGACCCAGCCCAGCAGCGCCGCCTGCGTCGCCGTGACGAACCCGCTGTAGAGCGAGGCAAAGGCCCGGACGTCCATGCTCACCGCGCCGGCCCCGGGCGCGCTTTCACGCTCCAGCCGCCCGCGCCCGCCTTCGACCTCCAGCCGCCAGCCGCCCGCGTTCTCGGGCAGCAGCCCGTCCGACAGCCGCAGCGATACCGAGGCCCCGACGCCCGGCGCGTAGCCGCGCGCTGCCACCGCCTTCGCGACATCGAGCAGGCGCACCATCCACCAGTCCTTGCGTTCGGTGCGGAACACCTGCTGGGGCATCAGCGCGGTCAACGGGTGCGAAGGCCCGCCGAACAATTCCGCGTGCAGCGCCATCGACGAGAAATCCGTGAGGAACCCGAGCAGCCGCCTCCCCGCCCGTGGCGTCGAGAACGCCGCATCCGAGATCGCCAGATCGTGCCGCCCGCTCACCGGGTCGCGGTTCTGCGTGAGAAATACGTACCCCTCCAGCGCGCCCGAACCCGGATCGAACACGCCGAAGCCGTCGTACGCCGTGTCCCGCCACGCCCGGGTGCGTCCCCACAGGAACTCGTTGCGATCGAGCATGCCGTCGAGCGTCCGGGCGAACGCTCCGTAGCACGCCCGCACCGCGGATTCGTGCTGTTCAGTCAGGCCACGCACGCTCATCGAGCGGTCGCGCACGCCCAGGCGGGCCAGGTCGACCACGTGCCGGAAGCGGTGCCCCGCCTGCTCGTACCCCAGTTGGCGGTACAGCGT